>JAGQNX010000031.1 GCA_020427865.1 candidate division WWE3 bacterium | reverse complement strand
TAAATTACTAGCAAGCGATGTTTTTTGGTGGGCAAGTCATGGAAGCGTGGGGAGTACAGTTTTATATGATGTTACGTTCATACATACATGGTTACAATCTGTTTTGGAATATTCTTCTACTTTTTTTAACGACATACAATCATCTGATGTTAGTGCAAAAGTTGAATCTATAACTGCATTACTTGAAGACTAAGATTCTAAATGTATAATTAACATATGACAGATAAAGTTAATCTAATAAATTTGTTCCACTTTTATCAGCCTTATGATCAAGATGCTTCTATGTTACATCGTATTGTTAAAGAGTCCTATGAGCCTGTATTTAAAGGTTTCCTAGAACGTCCACACTCTAGAGCGGTATTTAATATAACCGGATGTTTGCTCCAGCGTTTTGACGACGATGGTTTTAACCACTTGTTGGATATGTTACATATTCTATTGGAACGGAAGCAGATCGAATTTATGGGTACTTCTATGTATCATACGTTTTTACCTTTATTACCTAGCATGGAAATTCGTAGACAAATTGAACTCAACGACATTGTATGTAAAAAATACTTTGGGGAGTTATATAATCCAAAAGGTTTTTATCCCCCTGAGCTTGGAGTAAATAATAGTGTACTAGAAGTAGTGCGTGATTTGGGTTATACGTGGATAGCATCTCCCTATGTAGCTTTATCTGGTGATTCTCCAAAACAAAATAAGTTATATAAAGATAAGGCATCTGGTTTAGTATGTATGCTACGAAACAAAATAGTCAGCTCTCTAATGCTATCCGCTGCCGTACATTCAAGCAAAGACCTGCGTACAGAAGCTTCGGATCTATTTAATGCTGGGGAATATTGGTTTACAGCTATGGATGGTGAAACGTTTGGCCACCATCGCGTACATCACGAAAGTTTTCTATTCGATGTACTAGAAGACCCTTGTTTTAACACTACAACTGTTTCAGATCTTTTAAACACTAATAACTACGAGTATGTTGACTTTGAATATCGTGCAAGTACTTGGACAAATAAAGAACAGGATTTTTGGCTTGTTTATGGTAATGCCAAAAAAAGTACTTCTTCAAACTCATTTATTTTGTGGAAGGACCCTTCTAACCCTATACATACCTTGCAATGGGACTTAACTAATAGAGTAATAGATATTGTTAATCAGTATAGTGACAAAGATTCAGAAAAGTGGCACAAGGCTCGTCATATGTTGGATTACAGTTTAGCATCTGATCATTTTTGGTGGGCGAGTGCTAAGCCTTGGTGGAGCCTAGAACTAATTGAGTTAGGTGCTTATAGATTATTAAAAGTAGTAGAACCTATTGTTGAGGAGACTGCCTTTGACGAACTACATGATATATATAGACAAATAGTAGATATTGCTTTTGATTGGCAACGTAGCAAAAAGATACACAAGATGTATGAAGAAATGTCTACTAGTTATATGCGTGAGCCATTAAAAATGAGAACATCTCTAAATTGGTACAATCAACTGCTTCTTGAGTTGGAGTATGAAATGCAAAAGTCTATCTCTAATTTAGATTTAGAAAAAGCCATTTTATATAGAGATTCGATTAACAAGATTCATCTTGGTACCGATGTGTTTGATATAGTGCATGTCATAGATCTCCTGTGGATTGGTCGCAATTTTGATTGGAATTCTACTTATGTAAAACCATTTTTGGATCATGATTGGGATGAGTTTTCCGATTTAGTAAAAACTCGTCTCTTAGGTGTTTCCTGTAAACAGGATTTTGAAGACTGGAAAATTGTTGGTGATGAACGTTTTATGGATTCCTAAGTTTAAGTCTGTTATTATTTAGTAATGAAAGTACTGCTCGTTGCTTCAGAAGTCGCTCCCTTAATTAAGCTTGGTGGTTTGGGTGATGTAATAGGGTCTCTACCTAAAGCCTTATCAAAACTATCTGATGTTCAAGCAGACGTAATAATTCCTTTTTTTCCGACTGCTAAGACCGAGGGTCACATATTAAACAAAGTAATGAACCTAGAGGTTCCATTTGATACTAAAATACATTCTGTAGAAGTGTATTGTACTAAGCTTCCTGAATCTGATGTTTCTGTTTATCTTCTTCGCAATGAAGAATTCTTTGCCGTAGGTGGTAAATCTGCATTTCAAAATAATATATCTGAAACTGAAATGTTTGGTTTTTTTAATAGGGTAGTCGTAGAGTTTTTAAAAGCTCGTTATAACACCTATGATTTGGTACATTGTAATGATTGGCACACTGGACTCATACCCCATATACTTGAAGACGAGATAGGTGTAACAAGACCTGCTACACTACTTACTATTCATAATTTATCCTACCAGGGCATGTCGGATTTAGATATATTACATGATTTAGACCTTAATACATTTGACCATTCTATTATTGCTTGGGATGCTGAGGATAATAATATTAACATGTTGCAGCAAGGGTTAGCTTCTGCAGACTATTTAAGCACTGTATCTCCAACTTATGCTAAGGAGATATTAACGTCACAATTTGGCAATGGGTTAGAGGACATATTGAATAGTAGGGTTGGGCGTTTAGTAGGCATATTAAATGGTTTAGATTATTCCCAGTTTCCACGTAATTTTACTACTACAAATTGGTCACAAGCTAAACCTTTTTCAAAAAGAACACTACAACAACATCTGGGTCTGCCTGTAGATGAAACGCGTCCTTTGTACTCATTTGTTTCCCGTCTTGACGCTAATCAAAAAGGGTTAGACATATTATTTGAATCCATGAGTACATTTATAAAACAAGATGTGCAATTTGTGTTATTAGGTACAGGCTCTAAAGAATGGGAAGATCGTTTTAAAACACTTGCAGAACATACTAATGCTTCTATTAATATAATGTTTGATGTGGATCTTGCTATTTCTATTTATGAAGCAAGTGATTTTTTATTAGTGCCTTCTAAATTTGAACCCTGTGGATTAACTCAAATGATTGCTATGTGGTATGGAGCTTTGCCAATTGTGCATGCAACTGGTGGTTTGAAGGATAGCGTGGATAATGCTGTGAATGGGTTTGTGTTTGATAATTACAGTTCCAAAGACCTGACGGCAGTGTTAAATAGCTCTCTACAGGTGTTTGAAGATACTAACAAACTTTCTAAAATGATTGATTCTGCAATGGCTAGCGATTTTAGTTGGGATAAAAGTGCTCAAAAATATTTAGATCTATATAAGAGAGTATTGATGCGTAGACAAGAATCTTTAAGTATTTCTACTATATTATAAAAAAAGACCCTATTTCTAGGGTCTTTAGTATTGCGTAACTTAACTTTTATTACTTAAGTTCAACTTTAGCTCCAGCTTCTTCTAATTTAGCTTTTGCTTCGTTAGCTACTTCTTTCTTAACACCTTCCATGAGTGTTGCAGGTGTAGTTTCTACTAATTTTTTAGCTTCTACTAAACCTAAAGACTGATCTAATTCTCTAACGACTTTAATTACTGATATCTTCTTATCTCCTGCATCTACTATTACTACGTCGAATTCATCTTTTTCTTCTTCTTGTTCTGCTGCTGCTCCAGCTCCTGCCATTGGCATAGCCCCCATCATCATAGGTGCTGCTGCAGTTACACCAAATTTATCTTCCATTGCTTTCACTAAATCGTTAAGCTCTAATACAGTCATATTTTCCACTAAATCCATTACCTTTTGGGCGTTGGCTGTTAGGGTTACATTTGCTTCATCTGCCATTTTATGCACCTCCTTCTTTCTTATTTGCAACGGCTTTTAACGCGTATACAATACTACGTTTAGGTCCGCTTAAAACATTTACTATACCAGTTATTGGTGATTTCATTCCGCCTACTACTCGTGCTAATAATTCATCTCTGCTTGGTAATTCGCTTAGAGTTTTTACACCTTCCGCGGATGTTACCTTACCATCAAAAATACCTCCCTTTATTGAAGGTAATTCTTTTTCTTTACTAAAGTCGAATAACGGTTTCAAGAATGAAATAGGGTCTTGCTTTGCAAAAAAGAATGCTGTGGGACCTTTAAGGAGTTTATCTAATTCCTCTGATGCCACACCTTCTTCTTTTAGTGCAATTTTTGCCAATTTATTTTTGGCTACGGTCATTTCAGTACCTTCTTTATTGAGTGAATCTCTAAGTGTATTAATATCATTAGCTTTTAAACCATGATACTCAGCAAAAACAACTGATTTAGCTTCTGCTATTTTACTTCTCAATTCTTTAACTACTTCTTTGTTTTGTGTATTTGGCATTTTATGTTTCTTAACTAGTTACAAAAAAAAGAACCCCAAGGGTTCTTACTATACAAATATTGTATTTTATTAGAAGCCCTCGGCAAGATGATTAAGTGTTGAAACACCCTTGCTTTCTTTGGTACTTTGGAGAGTCTACTAAGTATGACTCTATATGTCAACTATTTAAAGTGTTGTTATATCTACTTGATAGGATTGTCCCATCGAAGATGTAATATAACAATCTTTAATCCAATCAGGTTTAGCTTTAGCTGGCTTGCTTGCTTTTAGTGTTGTCCATAACTCTTCAAAATTTTCGGTCAGTTTTTTAACACCAAAGCTTTTTTTACCTAATATTGAATGCATAATAGGGAAGTTTTGTTCTGTACGAATTTCAATTTTACCTTTTTTTATTTGTTCTACAGCATTTTTGACATCCGCAGCAACTGTACCATTTTTAGGGTTAGGCATTACGCCTGCAGGGCCTAGTACTCTTGCAACCTTAGCTAATTTTGGCATTAAGGATGGTTCGGATACTAGAATATCAAAGTCTCTCTTTGGTGCAATGCTTCCTGCTACTATTTTGTCTAAATCACTGTCGGTTAATTGCATATCTGCATTGTCTACCTTTTCGGTCGAAAACGTAGCAACCCTTAGTTGTCTGCCTGTTCCATGTGGTAATGATACTGTTGTTCGGAACGATTG
>JAGQNX010000030.1 GCA_020427865.1 candidate division WWE3 bacterium | reverse complement strand
ACTAAGATATATACCTTTGTAGGAATATTGTTTGGCATAAACCTTTCATTTGCCCAAATTGTAAAACAGCACCCTCTGTTAGAGCCAACGTCTAATACTTTTAGTGTTTTATCTGCTCAGGACTCGCGTTTCTTTGCACGTCAAAACTACGTGGTTTACGGTTTTTTACCTTATTGGAGCGTTGAACACTTAGATGATATTCAAGTAGATAAGCTTACTGATATTGCTTACTTTGCACTTTCGGTTAATAAAGATGGTAGTATAACAAAGATTACGTCAGATGGCACTTCTGACCCCGGTTATGAGGCTTGGAGAAACAACAAAGAGCTGGATGCCTTTATTTCTAAAGGAAAAGATGCTGGTGTACGTTTTTCTATAACTGTGATTTCTCATATCTCCGATGATACCGATTATTTGCTTATGTGTGAAAGTTGTTGGGATACTTTAGCAAAAGATTTAATAGCTGAATTACGTTTTAGAAATTTATCAAGTGTTAATCTAGATTTTGAATATGCCACATATACAGAGCCTCACCTTGCGGATCAATACACCAAATTAGCTACGTTCATTAAACAAAGACTGGATGCTGAGTTTGGGAGTTCCTATGTAGTTGTATCTACTTTTGCCGACGCTGTGATTAAGCCTAGGGTCACAAAAGTAGATGATCTCGCTAAAGTTGTTGATGCCTTATTTATAATGGCTTACGACTTTAGAACGCGTAGTTCAGAGTCATCTGGTCCTAGTGCACCTATCGACGGTGCTGGATCGAGTTCGATTTATGATATTCGAACAATGTTACGTGACTATTTAGCTACTATACCTCCCACTAAATTAATTTTGGGTGTACCTTATTATGGGAATAACTATCTTGTAGAAAGCGCTTCTCCAATGTCACGTCGTATAGAGGGTAATGATGCAATTGGTTATTCTGAAACACAAACTTATGCTGATATTACAAATCTTTTAAGACAAGTATCTGTAAATGTATTATGGGATGATATTGCTTTAACTCCTTATTTTAACTACAACAGCTTGGAGTCAGGTTTACTGCGCCAAGTTTATTTTGAAAACGCAAAGTCTCTAAGTCATAAATATGATTTGGCTGTAAATAATAATTTAGCAGGTGTAGGTATTTGGGCACTGGGTTACGATGGCAAAGAAACCGAGCTATGGGAATTGTTACACCACAAATTTATATTATGAATGTATTTCGCTCTTTTTTAAAAATTATTTTAGATTTATTAGAAATAGCTTTTATAGGCATTGCAGTTTTTATTCTAGTATATGCATTTATTGGTCAACCTATGCAAGTTACAGGGGATTCCATGTATCCAACATTACATGATGGAGACCAGATAATTGCCGAGAAGGTAAGTACCCATGTTACATCATTAAAGCGGGGTGATGTAGTTATTTTTAAGAGCCCTGTGGATAATGTAACTCCAATAATTAAGAGAGTCATTGGTTTGCCTGGAGATGTTATTTACTTAAAAAATAACAAAGTATATGTAAATGATAGTGCTTTAGATGAACCATATGTTTATGGAATGACATTTTCAGACCAACTTTCGTCACTTAGTCCTTATATTGTAGATGGCAATAGTTATTTCGTAATGGGAGATAATAGGGAAAACAGTCGCGATTCCCGTGTGTGGGGCGCTATTTCTAATAATTCAATATTAGGCAAAGGCTTCGTTATATTTTTTCCGTTCAACCGTATTAGGTTAGTAGACACTATATATAGCATGGAACACCTTACCAAAGTATTCACTAATGTTATTGGAGAAATAAAATTAACTATAGGTGATTTTGCCTACTTTTAGGCTAGCATTTTTTCTACGTCGATTCTTTTACGCTTATCGTTAGTGTTAACAAATTTAACAATACCATGAATCTTAGAGAATATTGTAAAATCTTTGCCAAGTCCTACATTTTTACCTGGAAGGAAATGTTTGCCTCGCTGACGAACTATTATGGTACCTGGTTGTACTACAGCTTCACCAAAAGTCTTAACACCTAGATGTTTGCCTTTAACATTTCCACCTTGTGTGGCTTTTGATGATCCTGCCTTTTTATGTGCCATGGGTTAGTTTTCCTCCTTTTTAGTTTTTGTTTTAGCTTCGGTAATAGCAGTTACTTTTACAGTAGAAACTTCTTGTCTGTGTCCTTTGTTTTTATGATAGCGTGATTTAGCTTTAAATCTGTTAACACTTATTTTGCGATCTCTTGAGTCTTCAAGTTTTTCTAGCGTTACTTTAACCCCAGATACTACTGGTGTACCCACTAAAGTTTGATTTTCTGCGGTGTACAACAAAACTTCTGTATTTAAGTTATCAGATTTATTAATTTTAAAAACATCACCTTCAGATACAAGGATTTGTTCGTTATTCACTTTTATAACTGCATATTTGCTCATAGTCAACATATGGATATTACACTATGGTTGTTTATCTTTCAAGCTTTTGTAATCCACTATAGGTAATGTTTCTAGAACATTTTCATCATCATCTCCTGCTATACGGTTCCATCTTATAAACCCACAATTGTTACATTTGTGCACTACTAATTGTTCCCCATCCTCTTTAAAACAAATCTTTATGGGTGCCATATTACCTTTACAGTCACTATTTCGATCTCCTGGAATATATGAATCTACATGTTTAGAATATAAGCATTTTGGGCAATGGTTTCTGTTTTTAGTTCCTGGTGCCTCATAGGATATACTTGCACCACAATTTACACATCTAAAGCCGTTTAAATTTTGAGTATTCATTAGTTTTGTCCTACAACTATTAGGACGTCGTAGTCTGTGGATTCTGGAAGATCTCCTTCAAGAACTAATTCAAACTTGTCCTTGAGGTCTTCCACTAGGGTTAATCTATAGGTCTCTTTACTATTTTTGAACTTAATTAGAGTCGTTTCTCTACTAGGTTCCTCAGAGTTACCTATGCTTACTACTGTATACCCTAGTTCTTCTAAGGTTGTTTGTGTTGTACCTGCTATACCTGCAATGCCTGCACCGTTCTCTATCCTTATTTGTAGATCTTTTTTATTTATTTCATCTTTTTTAGGTTCTTCTTGCTTAGTTTCTTCTATAGGTTTTGGTGGTATTACAGTTTGTGTATTTATATTCTCACCTGCAACTTCTCCTACTTCTTTAGACATAAACTGATCATAAGAAAAATATCCACCTAGTCCTACGGCTAACAGTGCAATTAGAGTTCCCACTGCTACCATAGTTTTATTGCGTTGTACTACAGGTGTAGGAAGAACGTTTAATAAGTTTAATTGTGAGTGTAGTAATGTTTCATTTGTTACCACTTCCATAAATATATTGTGCAATTCAAATTCTGGCTCACTTGTAATTGAGTTTACGGGTGTAGAAAATCTTTCTACATTTATGTCACCTTTAATAGCAAAATCTAAATTATTTATAGTAAAAATGCGTTTGATGGGTTCTTCTCTTTTATAAATAGCTAATTGTTGTACCATTTCTTGCAGATCTTTCGCGGATACATCGCTTTCATAAATTCCTGTATGATAAATGCCATTTAGTTCTGATAAAGCTAATACTTGTTTGTTCTGTTGTTTTGCTAAAAATATAGAGGGATTATTGTCATTTATAAGTTTTGGCAACACCCCTACCCAAGGAAATATACTATTAATTATATAACCTAGATTTGTAGATACTGTGAGCAGTGCTTCCATTACATCTTTTTCTACAGCTACAAATTGATATACAAAAGGTGCAATTTTCTGGTAGCTATAATAGTACTTTTCTAGATCAATATCACCTACCCTAGATAATATGTTATCCTCCAGATTTTCACTCGCTTGCTTTTTATTAACTGTTAAAAATCTAAGTAATGTTGTTTCGGGACCTAATAAAATGTTAAGGGGTAACTTATGCCTTGTTGATTCTATATTTTCTACTAAAAGATCTTGTAATGCTTTTGCAAAGGCTTCTGGGTTTAGTATCTTAGACTGAGTTGCAACAGTCTCGTCTAGTTTTGTACTAGCATTTATAGTGCCAGTTTTGGAGTTAATACTGACTTTTAATTCATTATCTACTAAAGTTAGAATTATTCCATTCATAAGAGAACTATAACATTTTTAAACATTTCGATAAACCCAAACTGATTGCGCTATTCCAAGTAACATACACGATGCTATTAGTGAACTTCCCCCATAGGATACAAAAGGCAAAGGTATTCCCGTGACTGGCATAAGTCCAATGTTCATACCTACGTTAATAACAAATTGTATAAAGAACATTAAAAATGCACCTATTATAAGAAGTACCCCAAAAGTGTCCTTAATGTTTGCGGCCATAAATAATAAAGAAAAGTGTAGCCCAATACATAATAGAATTAACAAAACTACGCCAATAAATCCCCATTCTTCTGCATATGACGCAAAAATAAAATCTGTCCAATATGCAGGTAAAAACTGTAAATGCGACTGTGTACCTCTACCAAATCCTTGGCCACTTAATCCACCTGAACCTACCGCAATAATAGACTGTACTACATTATATCCTGCACCCTTTGTATCTAGTTGTGGATTTAGAAACACTAATATTCTGTTTTTTTGGTAATCATGTAAACTATTCCAAAGAGGATTTGCGGCTAATATTATTAAGAGACTCCCAAGTATAAATATCTTTCTGTTTAATCCTGCAAAGTATAATAATCCAACTAGAATAAATATTAAGGCAAGTGTAGTTCCTAAATCTGGCTGTGTAATAATTAGCACAACCATCGGCATAGATATTACAATTGTGTACACTGCATTTTTAATCGTAACTTGCGCTTTTTTTGCTACTTTTGAGATTATTGCGGATGTAGATATAACTAATGCTACTTTTGCAAATTCTGAGGCTTGTAGAGCCATAGGACCTATTGTAATCCATCGAACAGAGCCTCCAACAGCTTTTCCTATAATAAAAGTTAGTATTAATAATCCTACAACACTAATATAGGGTACCCACCAATAATATTTTAGGACTGTGTAGTCAATACTTGCCAGTATTATATATATGGCTGCGCCAATAGAAAAAAAGAGTAATTGATTATTTGTACGCTCGGGTGTAATTGAGTGTATTGTAATCACTCCCAGTAAAAACAGCAAAATTGGAAATAATACCAACGTTAGATTATATTTTTTTAATATTGTAAGCATCAGCTATTATTATTGAAGTAGCTTGTATTTTGCTCTTTATGTAATCTTCGTGTATTTGCACTGCTTGTTGTAGATTTACTACATCATTCGGGTATGTTACTTCGATTAAGTCTGTTACATTCATACCTTCATTTTTACGCATTTGTTGTATCTTTCGTACAAAATTTCTTGCAATACCTTCTAACTCTAGTTCTTTAGTTAGAGCTGTGTCCAAACTTACAACAACTCCTTGGGCTTCTAGCGTTGGTAAATTTTGATCTACTACTGTTGTGATTTCTTTAACATTAATTTCGTCTTTAATTATTTCTAAGTAGTCATGTGCTAACGCTGTTTCTGCCTTATACGCCAGCGTACTTAATGGTTGTCTAACTGATATATTGTTATTTGAACGAATTGAATGTGCTGTAGAAACTATATCTTGTGTAAGTTGCATATTGGTTTGTAAAGCAACATCTACTGTTGTAAAACTCTGTGGGAAATCACACAAATGCACCGACTCTATATCGTTGTCTTGTTTTAGTGTTTGATAAATGTATTCTGCTATAAAAGGTACTACTGGTGCAGCAATTTTGGAAAACCCTAATAAAACGTTATATAAAGTAGTTAAAGCAGCAGCCTCCCCATTAGAAATCCTATCTCTTGATCTTCGTACATACCATCTAGAAAGATCATCAACAAATACCTCTAATGCCTCTACCGCAGGTGGAATATTGTATTTGTCTATGTTTTCAACAAATGTTTGTCTTGTAGTTTCCAATTGACCTAATATCCATTTATCGAGTAAGTTATCCGATACTACTGATTCACTTGGTGTCCAATTTGCAGAATTTGCATAGGTTGAAAAAAACTTCAAACTATTCCATAAAGGGTTTAAAACCTTTTTGGATTTGTTTTTAAGCTCTACACCGTCAAAATTTACGTTTCCACCAGTCATTAAAGGCGAATTTACCAAATATAAACGTAGAGCATCTCCACCAATAGTCTCTAGGGTTTCTTTTGGATCATCGTAATTACCATAGGTTTTACTCATTTTTCTACCGTCATTACCTGCCATTACCCCATAAGCAATTACATTTTTAAAAGCATTTGTGTCATACAGTGCCCCAGAAAGCACATGCATTACATAAAACCATGCTCTTACTTGGGCTATGTATTCGACTATAAAATCCCCAGGAAAGTTGTTGTCAAACTTTGCTTTATTTTCGAATGGATAGTGTATTTGTCCATATGGCATTGATCCAGCTTCAAACCATGAATCTAAAACCTCAGGTATTCTTGTGTAAACTTTGCCGTCTTTTTTTATAGTTATTTCGTCTATATAAGGTCTATGTAGATCTTTTACTTTTTGACCTGAAAGTTCCTCTAACTCAGCTATAGAGCCTACAACTATTCGATCGCCAGTATCGGACTCCCATACTGGCATTGGAGTTGCCCAAAAACGATTTCTAGATATACACCAATCGGGTGCTTGTTCTATACCTTTATCAAATCTATTGTGTTTTACACTTTCTGGGATCCAGTTTATATCCTTATTAAGTTCAATCAATCTTGATTTTAGGCTATTTACATCTACAAACCATGATTGCTGAGCTCGCTGAATTAATAAAGTGTCGCATCTATCATGATAAGGAAATCTGTGGGTTATGGTCTCTGCTCTAAACAGTAATCCTCTTTGTTTAAGATCTTCTGTTATAGAATTGTTGGTATCTGAAAAGTATTGACCTTCCCAAGGATTTGTACCGTTGTTACCTGCTAAAAACTTACCTTGATCATCTATAGTTAACATCACAGTTAAGTTATAGTGCTCTCCCATTTCGGTGTCTATTGCTCCAAATCCTGGAGCTGAATGAACTATACCTGTTCCTTCATCTACAGTTGCCATACCTTCATAAGCATATACTTTAAACTCATTCTCAGTGTAGGTATAAAATGTATAGAGGGGTTCATAGGATTCTCCTACTAGTTCAATACCTTTAAATTCTTTTTCTACGTTATATTGTAAGTCTTTAAATACATAGTCTAATCGTGCCTTTGCACATATATAATTTTCTGCGTTTGAATTAACTAATACGTAATCATCATTTTCTGATACAGCTAAGGCTCTATTTGAAGGTAGTGTCCATGGTGTAGTAGTCCATGCCAATATACTAGTGTTATGGAATTTTGGGGAATCTTTTAATTTAAATTTTATTGTAACTGCAGGATCTTCAACATCTTTATAGGTATTGTCCATAGCTACCTCAAAGTTTGACACTGGCGTACCACATGTTGTGCAAAATAGAGATGTTCTTAAACCTTTATATATAAGACCTTTATCATACAGCTGTTTAAATACCCACATTACGGATTCCATATAAGATTTATCTATTGTTTTATATGCATTGTCCATATCTACCCAACGACCTATTCTGTCTATATACCATGGCCATGCTTCTAGTGTTTTTGATGTGTATTCATAACAGGCTTTTGTAAATTCTTCCAAGCCAAAGTTTTCTATTTCTGTTCTATCTCGAATACCTAATTCTTTTACTACTTTACTTTCTACAGTCAAACCGTGCGCATCCCAACCCCAAATACGCTCCACACGTTTACCTTTCATTGTTTGATATCTAGGAATTAGGTCTTTTACTATGGAGACTATAAGGTGGCCATAATGAGGCAATCCCGATATAAATGGCGGGCCATCATAAAATACATAAAGATTATCTTCGGGCCTTTGCTCTACTGATTTTTCGAATATTTTATTTTGTTTCCAAAACTTTAATATTTCTGCTTCAGGTTCTGCAAAGTTATTTACGTTGGGTACTTCTTTGAACATGATATGAGTATATTACCACATGCATGCTTTACCATTCTAGTAATGACGGTTTTGTAATCTCTTAAAACAAAAAAGGTGCTCGTAAAACAAGCACCTTTCGTTTTTGTAGTTTAAACTAATTTATATCTCGCAACCGCCCCCTACGCATGCAAATTCCTTAGAACCTGTGGTTTGGTCTTGACGTTCATATACCACAAGTTTAGTGAAATCCACATTCTCTAATCTCTTTGTTAATGCATCATATGTAGCTTTATCACATTCCTCATAAGGTGCAAGTCGATAAACATGCTCTGACTTAGGTAAAAATGTAAGTCCTCCCACAACTTCCCAATTATCATATACCCATTTAGCCACATCGATCCATTCATTATCTGCTACAGAAATAGTTGCTGACGGATTATGTTCTGTAAAGTTGGTTTTTAGATTTTTCCAATGGTCTAATAGTTCAATTGCTCCTATATCATTTTTTACAATAGCATCTTCTGGAGCTTTAACTGGAAAGTCTAACACATAGGTAACAGCTGTTCCTATTTCTTGTCCTACTTCTGGGTTAAATGGAACTCCTTGGTCTTTAAGCATTTTGAACAACGGATCTGTTGCATTAATACGTACACGTCTAATGTAGTAGTGTGCATGTCTTGGGTGCATTCCAGATGCTGTATCAAGTAGTTGAGAAGAGTTACCTGATGGTTTTATACATGTAACACATGTGGATTGATTAATTCCTAAACGCTTAGCATATTCCTTGTTTGTGCGTATAGAAATATTTCGTAACTGCTTAAGTGTAGATGCTTTACGAATTAAACTATTGTCCCAATAACCTGTTAAAGATACACCTAGTAGAGCCTCTTCTTCGCAGTTTTCTCTCCAAGTTTTTTCGATGTAAGGAAATTTAGTTAGGGAAGCTTGATAGGTGCCCAGTATTGTTGCCTGTTTAATCTTTTCCTTTAAAGATTCCATAGTGTCTGTAGGTCTTACAACAATGCTTGTTAAATTACAAAATTGTTTTGAGCGTAAGATAATTTCACCGCATGGATTTGTTCCACAACCTTTAACATGATCCTTAAATGTTTCCCAGCGACGTTCAGGTAATTGGTGTGCCAGACCACCTCTGTTAAATATGCCTCGTTCGCCCGTGCCGCTTTTAGCTAAAGCTACCCATTCTTCCATAAACTCTGCTGCTTCAGGCTTAGAAGTGTAAATAGCAGAATTGTTAGACATACTTCGATGTGGTGCGGTATTCCAAAATTGGCCTTCTTTAGCATTACGCATCTCACTATCGTTTAAGTCGGATAGGGAAATTAATGCACTTCTTCTAACGCCACCTGCTACTACTATTTCACCTATTTTACATACTATATCGTGTACATCCATTGAAGTAAGCCTAGAACCTTGCCTCTTTAATATTAATGCTCTTGAGAAGTTCATTAATTCTATAAGTGGATCTGGCCCTGAAGCTCTACCTCCCATTGTGGCTAAGCGTGCACCTTTTGGTCTTACTTTAGAATAATCAAATTCTAAGTTATTACCTTCAAACCAAGCATTTAAGCCGTAAACAAAGGCATCTGCCCAACCCTCTTTACTATCCTCAACTACATGTGTTGCTAAAATTTTTCCAGTTTGCATTTTAATCTCGGGTAATTCAGCTACAGTTGCGCCTTCTACGGAAAAACCAACACCTGTACCACACATAAGTATGTACATTATTTCTCCAAAATCTTGAAGTTTACTTGGGGCAATAAACGAACAGTTATATGCAGCAACATTTGTGGAGCGTGCTGCTTTTCCAGCGGACCATACCAATCTCATCGATGGAACAACTTCCTGATTTAATATAGATTCATGTAAGTTTTTGTACTCTTCAGCTGTAAGCTTATCTCCTACATTTTCTTTCATGAAGTCCATAAATCGTTGAATAGTTTCTACCCAAGTTTCTCTCCTATTTAGATCTTCGCGCCAACGAGCATATGTTCTGTAATATACAAATTCGCTAAGAGCATTTTTAAAATAGGGTTTGCTTTCGTTAATAGATTCCTTAGATGTACTTGAAATAGTTTCATCATCCACACGAGATTCTGCTCTTTTTTGGCGGAACAAAATATAGCTCTTTGAAGCTTTTGTATAACCTTCAAGCATAAGTGCTTTTTCTACTAGGTCTTGAATTTCTTCAACATTAGGAATGTAATTTTCTGTCTGATTACTTAGTATTTCTAGTTCTTTAAGTACGGTGTTTGCTATTAGTTGTGGAGTATTTGAGTCTCCTTCTTCTGCAGCTATTAATGCCTTTTGTGCAGCTTTTGAGATTTTAGCGAGGTCAAAGGCGACACTATCTCCATTTCTTTTAATTATCGTGGTAATCGTGGAAGTTTTTTGTTTTGTATTATTACTCATGAACAGGAAGAACTTTTACGTAGCAACACTAACTGCCCGTAATGCAGACACGCAAAATTCTTGAGAATTTTTTACTTGCTTTTCTATATAAACACACCTAAAAAATTTGTACAAGATGTAAATTTTGCACTTACTTCGGGTTTATTCCCTTATAGATTGTTGCAGGAATCTTAAGTAAGTTTATGAGTAAATTTTATTTTCTACCACGCAAAAAAGCTGGGATGTCGTATTTGCTATCATCTGAATAATTGTCATCTACTTCATCAAAGTCAGGCGTTACTTCTTCTTTTTTTGTAGGTGTTACTGTCACAGGTTCGGGAGTTTCTACATGCTTTACAGGTGATTGTACTGACACAGTTGACTGAGAAACTCCATAGTCTTGTCTAAAGCTCATATGAGAGCCCAGACCCGTATCAAATCCAGTTGCAATAACTGTAATCTTGATTTGTTCTGAAACGTTTTGATCTATATGTGCGCCAAAAATAACATTTGCATCGGTGCTTGCATTTTCTGTAATGATTTTTGCAGCATGGTTAATTTCTTGTAGGCTTAGATCCATACCACCTGTAATATTTATTAAAATACCTGTTGCACCATCTATAGATACTTCTAATAATGGTGATGAAATCGCAGCTTTTGCTGCAGTTACTGCGCGTTCAGGTCCTGTACCAATTCCAATACCCATTAAAGCTGAGCCTGCATCTTTCATAATGCTGCGAACATCAGCAAAGTCGACGTTTATGAGCCCAGGTACAACAATTAAATCTGAAATACCTTGCACACCCTGTGTTAACACACTATCCGAAACTTTAAATGCTTCAATAACTGACATTTCTTCATCTGCGATATCAAGTAATTTCTGGTTTGGTATTGTAATCAAGGCATCAACCTCTGATTTAAGTTGTTCTATACCTCTTTCTGCGTTTTCCATTCTGTGCGCGCCTTCAAATTCAAAAGGTTTGGTTACGGTAGCTATAGTTAGTGCTCCAAGTTCTTTAGCTACTGCGGCTACTACAGGTGCAGCACCAGTACCCGTGCCTCCACCCATTCCTGCAGCAATAAATACCATATCAGAACCTTCGAGATTTGATTTAATTTGTTCAATGGATTCTTGTGCAGAGTCTCTACCAATTGTAGGATCTGAGCCAGCACCTAGACCATTAGTTAAAGCTTGCCCTATAGGAATCTTAACTACAGCTTTACTAATGGATAAATCTTGTGCATCTGTATTTATAGCAATGAACTCTACCCCGTTAATTTGTTGGGATTCAATCATTGTATTTATTATGTTGCAGCCGGCACCACCGATGCCTACAACTCTAATTTTTGCGAATCTTTCTATTTCTGGTTTTACAAACATAGCTTTAAATTTAAGTGCAGTAATATTAGCATAAATAACTTATATAATAAACTCTTGCGCTTATTGTTATGTATACAATGTACTTTTTAATCTTTCTTATGGCAGAAACTTTTTAATACGGGTAAGTATTTGTCCTAGGAATCCACTTTTTGCAGAGCTTGGTAAATCAAAAAAGGATCCCCCCATAGATTCCATTTTATTTTTCCCATAAATAATTGCACCTACAGTTGCTGCAAATGCAGGACCTTCTATCTCGTCAATTAGACCTGTTAAACCATAGGGTTTACCTATTCTTACGGGCATACGTAGTTCATTTTTAGCTATACGCTCGATACCTGCTGTAGCTGCAGCACCTCCTGTAATTATAGCCCCTGCAGGTAACTCAGTTGAAAGCCCTGCCTTATGCAAATCTAATTGTACTAATCTAAATATCTCTTCTAACCGGGGTTCAACAATTCTATATAACATATTTTTAGGAATAGATTCTGTTTCTAGTCCAAATTCTGCTATGTTAAGCTCATCCTTTTTATTTTTTGGATTTAAGGTCATAAATGATTCATGTTCGGAACTTAAGCGCAGTTTAATTTTTTCAGCATCTTCTAATCGTGCTCGTAATCCTATAGCTAAATCACTGGTAATATATTTTCCACCAATTGGAAGTGTTGAAGCATAAACAGGACTTCCTTCTGTGAAAGCTATAATTGAGGTGGTTCCACCTCCTATGTCTATAAGTACAGATCCTAGTTCTTTTTCGGTGTTTGTTAACACTGACTCTGCAGAAGCTAATCCTGTATAGATTAAATCTTCTACTTCTACACCAACCTGGCTAATACATTTTACTAAATTTCGAATAGATGTTGATGAATGATGAATAATATTAGTTTCTACTTCTAGTCTTATACCTGCCATACCAACAGGATCTTTTATACCCTCCTGTCCATCAACAATAAAATCTCTTGGGATGACATGTATAATTTCACGGTTTGTGGGTAGTGTCACTGCTCTAGCTGCTTCTGTTACGCGTGCTATATCGTCTTGGGTTATTTCTGCACCTGCTTGTTGTGATACAGCCACTACACCGTGTGAATTAAGAGTTCTAATATTGCTACCATTTACAGTAACAAATGCAGAAGAAACAGAGACTCCAGCCATTCTTTCAGCACGTTCTAAACTACTTGAAATAGATTCAACCGCATCATCTATATCAACAATATTGCCTTTGTTAATTCCTCGAGATTCCACATTACCCGATACACCAATCACAGAAGATTTTGTTTCTGTTACGGAGACAATAATGGTACTAACTTTAGTAGAACCAACGTCTATACCTGTGATTATTCTTTCTTTTGCCATAAAATAAATAACTCGTTAGTAGAGTAACTACCTGTAAGTCACTACTACTTTATCATATCTAAGATCAATAGTTCTAGTATCATTTTTACTATCTTTAAGCTCGGTATACACTTGTTTTAGCTTTGCAAGACTTTCTGCAATAGGTTGTGTGCTTGACATAAAAATCTCTTCGCCTGTATTTAAATTTGCGGTTATATAGTTTTCATACAGCTTTATATCATTAATCTGTATGTCAAAGTCTTTAGATTGTGCTATTAGCTCTAAATAGGTATTTAGAGTGTTAGGCTCTAAAAGTATGCCTATGCCTACTTTATCATTATAAATAATACGTGGTAATTCAAAATCTTTTTGTTGTACTTCACCAAATATTAAGCCTGAAGTGTCTACAACATAATTAGTGTCTGATGTTGAGAGTAGAAATTTAGGTTTTCGCTCTTCTATAACTATATTTAAAGTATGTGGGTACTCTATGGTAACTCTTGCGTCTTTGATGCCTTTAAAATTTTTTAAAATCAGTATTTTTAAATTTTCTTTTGAAAGTTCAAAGCTTTTTATATTATTAGTAGCACCCAGTGCAATTGTTCTTATATCTTCTTTATTAGAATACTGTCCTGTCCCAAAAACATTTATTGTTTTAACAAAAAAAACAGGTGAATAAAATAAAACATAAAAAGCGGTACAAAATATACATGCTAAGAAGAGAATTAATAATGTAAAACGCAGTGAAAGAGTATTAGACTTTTTTTGCGAGTTCGAGTGTTTCATGGGCAATTATTTTTGCAGCATCTTTTTTATAAGAATCAAATATTGGATACTTTTTAGATTTTAAAAGCTCTTGTTGTATTTTTTTTAACGATGAAACTAGTGCGGAATTTAATTCTGACTCTTGTAAAATTTCACAAGTAGTAAATTTTTTTAGATATTGAGCATTAATGTTTTGTTCATTATGTGATACCCACGGTATGGGAACAATTATGCCAGGTTTATTTAAAACCAGTCTTTCTAATACTGTATGTGCGCCTGCTCTTGACAGCACATAATCGGATTTATTGTAAGCTTCTCCTACGTTTTCCTTACTTACAAACCTCTCTAAAAAATATCTTCCGGGAACTTTATCTTTAATGGACGTATATTCTTGAGATAAAATCTCAAAGTAATTTAGTTTAGAATAGTCCCCACATTGATGAATTATATTAACAAAGCCTAATAATTCTTGTAGGTTTTGTTTTATTGCTTCGTTAATAATTAGGGAACCTGTTTTCCCTGCAGTTACATATAGTGTTGGTAGTTTTTGATTTACTTTAAACCTATCCGTAACTATACTAAATAATTCTTCTCTCATAGGTAGACCGCTAAGTAAGGTTTTGTGTTTTGGGAAATAGTTAAGTGAGTCTTCCCAACTTATAAGTATTTTATCGACAAAACGTGCAATAACAGAATTAGCCCAACCAACTACAAGGGTTTGTTCATGTGTTAAACTTGGTATTTTTAATAGATAACCTATGATCACAACAGGCACTGCAAGGTATCCTCCAAAGGATAAGATTACATCAGGTTTATGTTTTAGTAGAAGCTGCAATGCTTGTACAAATCCATATGGTATTTTAAGTAATCTCTTTAAATTATATGTTTTATAAAATTTACCTGCGTGTAGTTCAAAAAAGGGGATGTGTAAATCTAATATATCTTTATATTCTAAAGATACATTAGTATCCCCTAATAACGTATATTTGTGCCCATACCAAAGAATCTTAATATCAGGATCAAGTTCTTTTAACTTTTTTATTACAGGTAGTGCAGAGGTATGATGACCTCCGGTTATAACTATTTTCATCTTCTTTGTTTAAACTTTCTTTTCTGTGAATCCTCCATGGAGATGTTTGCTAATAAACCCATGCCCATTAATATAAAAATTACGGAGGAACCCCCATATGAAATAAATGGTAAAGGAACCCCTGTTAGGGGAATTAAACCTACCACAGCACCAATATTTACTAAAAAATGAATTACAACCCATGTTGTTAAGCCTACAGCTAGTGTTTGTAAAAAAACATCAGACTGTTCCAATGCAATTTTATACCCTTTATACATAAAAAGTACAAACAGTAAAATTACTAACACTGTGCCTATGAAACCCATTTCCTCACCTATAACTGCAAATATAGAATCTGCAGATACTTCGGGTAAATATTGATGCTTTTGACGTGATTGACCTAACCCAACACCCCATATCCCCCCTGATCCTAATGCTATTTGAATTTGATTAATATGATAACCTAAAGATTCTGAAGCCCCACCCTTA
>JAGQNX010000029.1 GCA_020427865.1 candidate division WWE3 bacterium | reverse complement strand
TATAGCCACCGCCACCAAACTTACCCCCTGCGTGTAGTTTTGTATATACAAGTTCTAGTGCAGAAACTCCGTAGCCTTCTTTAATACCATAAGGAATTCCTCTACCGTTGTCGTAAATTACAGCAGACCCATCTGCTAAAAGTTCTAGTTTAACGTGATCTGCGTACCCTGCAATTGCCTCATCCATGCCGTTATTAATTATTTCGGTGATTAAGTGGTTAAGACCTTTTACATCGGTTGAACCAATATACATTCCAGGTCTTTTACGTACTGGTGAGAGTCCTTCTAATACTTGAATCTGGTCTGCAGTGTAATTATTTTGAGTTGTCGAATCTTTTCTTGCCATACTTTGTTTTTAACGCTAGCTAATAAGCGAACGGATTCTATTATAACTAATCTTATTTATTTTTCCACATTTGTTATTTATGTTTTTAGCGGGATTAGGTTGAGAAAAAGATGTTTTAGGTGTATATAAAGGGCAAATTTATTTGGAGGTGTGGCATGGCTACACGAGAATTGAAATCCTTAAAGCGTAGGCGCACGCTTTTTTGGATTTCTTGCGGATTGATTGTTTTTTTGTATGCTGCCATGTGGTGGGCAGCATACAACCAGCTCCCTGTGGGCTGGTTTTTAACGTTTGTTATTCTTTGGGTAATCCTGAACGGGGTTGCCCTAAAAAAAATTGGACATTGGCCAGTAGTAGCAGCCAATTTTGTAATTTTTTTGGTAATGCTTCCCCAGGGGGTGCATTACTACTTCTAAAAAACAAGCATCTGGCTTTTTTGCGCCAAAGGTCAGATGCTTGTTTTACAAACTAAACAAAACTAGCTATTTGTATTACACTTTAAGGTATGAGTTTTTCTAAACACCCCAGTTGGGAGTCTTCTGCTGATTTATCACCAGAGTATAATGTACATAGTGAAATAGAAAGTTTTAAAGCGTATGTAGCTGTAGAAGTAAATCCTAATCCGACTCGTCACTATGCGCGTGCTACACAGCATAATTGTACTTTTGTTAATACTCCCCCAGACGAGCTCCCCTTTTTGCACCCAGACGACCACCAAAAGTTAATAGGTTTTGATGACACACATTTTAATAACTTAACTGGTGCAGAGACTTACAATCAGTGGTTATGTTATAAAGAAGATCGTAAAGCTCCCGACACATATTATACGCATTTTGCTTTAGTTCCTTCTGCAGATGATGCCGGCTCACCTAAGTTAGAAGTTATTAGGGTTGCACCCACTGTAGGTGAAGAGACACCTCTGGATTTGTATACAACAAAAGTACCTTTTGGTTCGGTAATTCTTACACGATCTGACAAAGGTGTTTGGCATTATGCTGGGACTAAGTTTATTAGTAGATAGCTACTGAAGTTAGTTTAAATTAAGCATTAACCACTCTACGGCTAGTTTTAAATTAAGATTAGTTTTTTCCAAATCCCCTACTACTTTAAGTAAGTTCTCTACCACGTCGTATCTTTTTATGTTTCGTGCTTCAAGTAGCCAGTTATTAAATGTTTCTATAATCTCTTCTCTATCTTTTTTACAAAAATCTACACTATAGCTTAATCTTTCTCCTATAGTCATGGATAATAGCTTATTTAAATCTTCATTGTTTTCTAAAGCGTCTTTAGATGTATACACAATTTCTATACGTTTACACCTAGATATAACGGTTTCTAAAAGCTCGTTTTCTGCACGTGTTTCTAATATTATTGTTAAATAATCTGGGCGATCTTCTAATGTTTTTAAAAGTGCGTTCTGTGCTTGTGTGGTAAGTTTATACGCGTGTTTAATTATTCCTATTTTATGTTTGTTTTCAAATGGCTTTGTTGTTGCAAAGGCTAGGAGTTCTCTGCTTTGTGCAATTCCAATACTTTTTTTATCTTCTTCGTTTTGCAAAATCAATACATCTGTAGAAGACTCTGTTAGATTGTTTATTTGTAAGATTTCGGTAATTTTAGAATGCCTTAAATCTGTGTTTCCCCCGTATATCAATATAGAACCTTGCATTAATGTATTATACTATGCTTGCTATGCCAAAATTTACAGATATTCCACAAGTTAACTATGCTGAGATGAATACTATTAAAGATGAAGAGATTGTACTATATGGCAGTTTGTATAAGCGTGTACCTTTTGTTGCTCCCCCACCTTTTCGTGAACCCTATTTATATGAAAAAGATGATAATGTTTATCTTGGTATGACGCACCCTCTAGGTCGCGGTGGCTTAACAGAGGTGCAACTTCTTTTATCTGCCACCCCACATATAACTAAACCTCCACTTCCTTATATAGTGCAAGCGCAGGCATATGGGATATATTGCAATAATAGTCTAGTAACTGAATGTTTAACGTTTGCAGAGGTTATGTGTTTTGCTAGTGAGGTTTTCCCTGATGTTCTCCATGAGGTACATGAAATGCGGGGTGTTAATAATTATGCGATGTTAGGCTGGGTATTTTCTAGTCGACACACTAGAAGGGGTTTTAGAAATGTCCTAGAATCCCGTTTTTGTTTGGAACGTGTTGTGGAATAATAATTGCTTATTTTTAATGCACTATAACTTCTGCTAAAATTAACAAAGAATCTGCCCTATGCAACAAGTAGCTACTAAACAACGTGGAATAGAAGACGTACTTTACGAAAAAGGTCTCATTAATGACGACCAGCTTACCTCTTTAAAATTTGAGAGTGCAAACACTGGTAAAACTACTCAGCAACTTATTAAATCCAAAAACCTAGTTAAAGAAGATGATTATGTGAAAGCTATTGGTGATCTATATGGAATTGCTTATATAGACTTAAGTGGTCAGAAAATAGATCCAGTCTTATTAGAACTTGTTCCCGTAGATTTAGCTAAAAAATACCGTGTTGCTCCATTCGAAAAGGATGACTCCTCTAAAACAATTGCAGTTGCAATGGTGGACCCTTTAGATTTACAAACTATAGAATTTATTGAGCGAAAAACTGGATACCATGTTGTGCCTTATATTTCTGCTCCGAAAGAAATAGATAAAGTTGTAGATAGTCAATCAGGTAAAGCTATTGGTAAAGAAATTAATGCCGCATTGGAGGAGATAACCCAAAATACCTTAAAGCTTGAAGGCCAAGGATCTATAGAAGATTTAGCAACTTTGCGTGATGCTCCTATTGCGAGAATTGTAGGTATGATTTTAGAAACTGCTGTTAGAACTGGTGCCTCTGATGTGCATATAGAACCTTACGAAAATGCGACACGTTTGCGTTACCGAATAGACGGTATATTAGAAGAAAAACGTACTATTCCTAAAGAGATGCATGAATCTTTGGTAGCTCGTATAAAGATTTTGTCTAAGCTAAAAATAGACGAAAAGCGTGTACCTCAAGATGGTCGTTTTAAAGTTCAAGCCAACGGTGTTGGAACAGACCTTCGTGTATCTACCCTACCTACAGTATTTGGAGAAAAAGTTGTTATTCGTTTGTTAAAAGAAGAAGGTATGGTGTATTCTCTTGCCGATTTAGGTTTACGTGGGTTGGCACTTAAACGTTTAGAGGAAGCAGCTTTAAAGCCTGTTGGTATGATTTTAGTTACAGGACCTACAGGTTCTGGTAAAACTGTTACAAACGCTACCCTTTTGTCTAAACTAAACACTAGCCGCGTAAATATTATTACACTAGAAGATCCTGTAGAAATACGTATCGAAGGTATTAATCAAGTTCAAGTTAACACTAAGGCAGGTTTAACTTTTGCTACAGGTTTACGTGCTTTTTTGCGTCAAGATCCTAACATAATTATGGTGGGAGAAATTCGTGATGCCGAAACCGCAGAGTTAGCTGTACACGCTGCTTTAACCGGACATTTGGTACTCTCTACCCTTCACACAAACTCAGCTGCGGGTGCTTTACCCCGTATGTTAGATATGGGTGTCGAAAACTTTTTACTAGCCTCAACAATTAATGCTGTAGTTGCACAACGTTTAGTACGTAAAATTTGTAACGACTGTAAAGAAGAAATAGTTCCCCCCGAAGAAATAGTAGAAGGGATTCGTGAAGTGTTGCAGGACATAGAAAAAGCACATGTATTGTTAAACAAGGATAAAAACATTGCAGAACTAGTTAATAGAGTAAAGTCAGGTGGTGAAATAAAGATTTATAAAGGTAGAGGCTGTGATAAATGTGGGCAAACAGGTTACAAAGGGCGTTTAGGGATTTTTGAAGTACTCGAAATGAGTGAAAAATTAGGACTTTTAATATTAGAAAGTGCACCTACCACAGAGGTAAATAATGCAGCTAAAGAAGAAGGAATGCTTACATTTAAACAAGACGGTTATTTGAAGGTTTTAGAAGGTCTAACTACTTTAGAGGAAGTATTAAGGGTTGCAAAAGGCTAAAAAATATCGCTTAATTAACATATGAAATTTAACGTATCTAACCTTTTAGAAAAGATTGTAGACGCTGGAGCTTCGGACTTGCATTTGACTGTTGGAGGGCCTCCAATTGTAAGAATAAATCGTACGTTATCTGCCATAGATGGCTTTTCGGATCTCACTTTAGAAGATCTTCAGTTTTTTTTATCTCAAGTATTAACACAAGAGCAACAAGACTTATTAGAACTAAACCGTGAGGTAGATTTTTCTGTAGCCTTGGGCGATAAAGCTCGTTTTAGAGTAAATGCATTTTATCAACGTGGTTATCCTGCCGTTGCTATGCGTACAATTCCATCTAAAATTCCTGCATTAGACTCTCTTAACTTGCCTACCACTTTAGACGCACTGACAGAAATTAGACAGGGTTTGGTGCTTGTTGTAGGTCCTACTGGACATGGAAAGTCTACTACTCTTGCTGCAATGATAGACAAAATAAACCAAACTCGTTCTGAACACATTATTACTGTTGAAGATCCTATTGAATATATGTTTTCAAATAAAAAATCTGTGATTGCCCAAAGAGAAATGTATTTAGATACGCACTCATGGGATGTGTCTTTGCGTTCTATGTTACGTCAAGATCCTGATGTTGTACTAATTGGAGAGATGCGAGATCACGAAACTATGAAGTCTGCCTTAACTATTGCAGAAACAGGCCACCTTGTATTTGCAACCTTGCATACAAACTCAGCTGCCCAAACTATTGACCGTATTGTGGACTCGTTTCCCGAAATTCAACAAAAGACGATTAGATTACAACTTTCACAAGTGTTAGAAGCTGTTATATCAATTAGATTATTGCACTCTAAAGATGGCAAACTTCATCCCGCCACTGAGTTATTACTTGCAAGTGATGCTGCACGCTCACTTATACGTGAAGGTAAATCTCACCAACTAGATAACGTAATTAGTACTAGTGGTCATATTGGAATGTATTCTTTAGAGCAATCTTTAGCCGAACTTGTTAATGGAGAAAAAATTGGTCTAGATGAAGCTCTTCGTGCATGTAATAGACCTGATATTTTAAGAAGACTTGTAAAAGGAAAATAAACAATGGCAGTTTATAATTATAATGCTAGAGACAATGCAGGTAACATGGTTACTGGTACTGTAGATGCTCGTAGTAAAGATGCTGCTGCAGAACTATTAAAAGCGCAGAATTTATTTGTAGTTTCTATAAACGAAAAACAAAAAACTATATCAGATGATTTATCTGACATTTTTGGTGTACCTTATACCGAGATTGTAGCTTTTACTCGTCAACTTTCTACAATGATTAGTGCTGGTTTGCCTATTTCGCGTGCACTGGACGTGTTATCTCAACAAACTGCTAATAAGCGCTTACAAAAGATTCTTTTGGACTGTTTACATGATGTTGAGGGTGGTACTTCTTTAAATCAAGCTTTTGCACGTCACCCTGCAGAATTTAACCAAACGTATGTAGCCTTAGTACGTGCTGGAGAATCTTCTGGTAGATTAGACGAAATACTAGTTGATTTAGCCACAAGTATGGAAGCTGACCGCGAACTTAATTCTAAGTTCAAAGCTGCAATGGTATACCCTGTTATTGTTATATTAGCTATGGTTGGTGTTTTTGTTATGATGCTTGTGTTTGTTATACCCCAACTTTCTAATTTATATAGTTCTTTGGATGTACAACTACCTGGTATTACTCTGGCAATGATAGCTTTATCTGACTTTTTTATTAATCGTTGGTATATAGTATTAGTTTTAACCATTGCCTCTATTTTTGGTATTAAGAGCTATATTTCTACTCCTTCAGGTAAAAAACTGCTGTCCGAACTTTCGTTTACAGTTCCTGTATTTGGAAAAATAAACAGACTAAAAGAACTAGCTCAATTTACCCGAACTCTAAGTTTATTGATTTCTGCTGCTATACCAATCGTAGAAGCTTTAAATATTGTTAGTGATGTTGCACGAAATGACAAAATTAAAGCTGCCTCTAAAGAAGCCTCTTTAAATGTAGAAAAAGGAAACTCTTTATCCTCTTATCTTAAGTATAATACTGAAGTCTTTCCCCCTATAATTTCTCAGATGGCAGCTGTAGGAGAAGAAACTGGTGAGCTCGAAAATGTTTTAAAAACGGTTTCGGACTACTTTGATTCCGAAGTAGAACATGCTGTAAAGGGGCTTTCAGCTGCATTAGAACCTATTATTCTTATAATGTTAGGTTCGATGGTTGCTGTGCTAATAATCTCAATTATTACGCCAATTTATCAAATTACTAACTCTCTATAATCTGTATGTATTCAAAT
>JAGQNX010000028.1 GCA_020427865.1 candidate division WWE3 bacterium | reverse complement strand
CAGAACGACCTCTTAGCTGGTTATCTATTCGGCGGGATTCGTGGCGTTCGGTACCTATAACATGCAACCCTCCAAGTTCTTTAATATGTGCTTGGTCTTTAGGATCGGCAGGATCTCCACCCAGTATAATATCTACACCACGACCTGCCATGTTAGTAGAAATAGTAACAGAACCTTTTTTACCAGCTTGTGCGATTATTAAGGCTTCACGTTCATGGTTTTTTGCATTCAAAATTTCATGATCTACACCACGACGTTTAAGTAAATTGTGTAATAGTTCAGATTTATCGACAGAAGTTGTACCAACAAGTACAGGTTGACCTTTTTCGTGCTTTTCAACAATTTCATCTGCAACAGCTCTAAACTTAGCTGCCTCGGTTTTATACACTACATCGTTAAAATCCTTACGAGCAATAGGCTTATTTGTAGGCATAACAACTACATCTAAATTATATATTTTGTGAAATTCTTCTGCTTCGGTTTGGGCAGTACCGGTCATACCGGCAAGCTTTTCATACATTCTAAAGTAGTTCTGATAAGAAATAGATGCGACTGTTTTAGACTCTTGTTGGATGGGTACGTTTTCTTTTGCTTCTATGGACTGGTGTAATCCATGACTAAAACGATTGTTTTCTAAGATTCGTCCTGTAAATTGGTCAATTATTAAAATACGTCCATCTTTTACTATGTAATCACGGTCTTTTAGATATAGAGCTCTTGCAACCAAGGACTGTTCTATGAGGTGAACCATCTCAAAGTCTTCTTCGTATAAATTATTATTTCCTAGCATACGTTCTACACGTCTAACTCCTAGATCGGTTAAGGTGGCGCTATGAAACTTTTCGTCGACTTCATAGTCCGTATCTTTAATCAGCGATGAAACGATTTTGGAAGCATCATGATAACGCTCGGTGGCATCGTTAGAAGCACTAGATATAATTAAAGGTGTTCGGGCAACGTCTATTAAAATGGAGTCAACTTCGTCTACTATTGCAAAATAATGCGTACCATAATCGCCATTGGGATTTACTTGCGAAACTTGCTCTTCTGATTGAGCTAGATTATCACGTAGATAATCAAACCCAAATTCACTGTTTGTTCCATATGTGATATCACATCTATAAGCTTCTTTACGTGAAGCTTCTTTAAGATGTTTTGCATATTCATCTTTAAATTCAGCACTTTCGTAAGCCGGATCATATACAAAAGCTTTATTTTGCATAATTACACCCGTGGTTAGACCTAGATGTGAGTAGAGTTTACCCATCCAACCTGCACCATGACGTGCTAGGTAATCGTTAGGAGTGACTAAATGTACACCTCTACCTGTTAGGGCATTAAGATATAAGGGGAGTGTTGCAGTAATGGTTTTTCCCTCACCAGTTTTTTGCTCGGATATTTTTCCTTGATGAAGCACTACACCAGCCATAAGCTGCACATCAAAATGCCACATTTTTAGACTTCTACCGGCAGCTTCTTTTACTAATGCAAAGGCCTCAGGCAAAATTTGTTCTAAATATTTAGCCTGTTTATCATAGGGGATATTTCTAAGTTCATTTTGCCAATAACGTGTTTTTTCGATTATTTGTTCATTTGTAAGCTCTTTGTGAGACGGTGCAAAAGAATGAATTTTATCTACAAAAGGTTGTAGACTTTTAACTTGTGTGTCGTTTGAAG
>JAGQNX010000027.1 GCA_020427865.1 candidate division WWE3 bacterium | reverse complement strand
TTCTACGCTGACCTGCACCCATATCTCCCGTACACATTAAAAGAACATGATAAGCAAGACCTAAACCTTGTAAAAGCTCTTCGGCATAACCAAGCATAGTATCGTGCAATTCTCGTGTTTTGTCTTCGTCGGCTACAGTTAACACTACTTGCTCTACCTTAGTAAACTGATGCACTCGAAAGATACCTTTGGTGTCTTTTCCATAGCTACCTATTTCACGGCGATAACAAGGACTAATACCTGCAAGCTTTATAGGGAGTTGGGATTCTTCTAATATTTCATCGGCGTAATAAGAAGTTAGAGCTACTTCCGCAGTACCAATTAAGGCTTTACCATCTTGGGTTACGTAGTGATCGTCTTCTCCCCAAGGGAAATACCCAGTACCTGTAAAATACTCGGGATTTACCATCCAAGGAACTTCGAAGATATCAAAACCCTTTTGTTTTATTAAATCTAAGGCATAACGTAGAAGAGCATGATGCAGTTCTAATCCTCCGTTTTTTAAGAAATAACCTCTGAATCCTGCGATTTTAGTACCTCTATCTGTGTCAATAATATCTAGCGCTTTACCTAAATCTAAGTGATCTTTAGGTTCGAAATCAAATTGTGGAATAGTTCCGCCTTTTTTAACTTCTACGTTACCTTCTTCACCTTCACCAAATGGGACATCTGCAGCTGGGGGATTAGGAACCCACAAAAGAGCTGCATCTATTTGTGTTTTTAGTTTTTTTAAGTCTTCTTCTTGAGTAGCGAGTTCGTTTTTAACTTGAGTAGCTTCATCTATTAACTTTTTTCGTGCTGCTTCATCGGTTAATTTAGAAATGTCTGTGGAAAGTTGGTTTCTAAGTGCACGGTGGCTTTCTACTTTTGGAAGTAATGTAAGGTATTTTTTATCTAGCTCTAAAAGAGCTTCTAAATCTACAGTACCTTTAAGTTGTTTGTCCTCTACCGCTTTAAAAAATATTTGCGGATTTTCTCTTAGATCTTTTATATCTATCATTTTGTCCTTTACAATTTATTACTTTGCGGGATTTTAAGAATAAAAAAACCCCAACATTTTACTGTCAGGGTCCTAAAAAGGACGGTACCACCTGAGCATTTAACTCATTAAAGCTATAACGGGCTTAACCGACTAGACATTTCCTTCTAGCAGCACCGCAAACTGCGCAAGAAAGTGGAATTAGCTTTCTTGTACCTAATAAACTAGGCGTGCATTTATGAGGAGATTATAGATGCAAATATTAATACTTACAACCCCAAATCGTCAGCATTAGCCTGCATAGCAGCCAGTGTTATTTGTACAAATTCTTCAATAGGTATGTTTAACTGCGTTTCACACTGTGCAATATGATCTCTATCTACAGCTCTCGCAAATTCTTTTTGTTTCCATTTTTTCAATACAGACGCTACATCTACATCAGCAACCTTTTTAGAAGGTCGCACCAGCGTAACTGCAGCTATAAAACCTGTAAGTTCGTCACAACACTCTAAACTCCATTCAAGCAAAGTTTCGGGATCCCGCAAATTTGTAATCTTGTTATTGTGAGACTTAAACACATTAATAATTTCTGGAGACACTTTATATGCATTAAGCCAACTTAAAAGCATTATAGTATGTTGATCTGGAGTATCTGTTGTTTTTTCCCAATCTGAATCATGCAAAGTACCTATTATCTCCCAATCATCTGCAGATAAATCTCCTACTTCTATACCCTTACTTACATAATAATCACGCAGTGCCCGTAGAGTATGACCAACAGCATAACAATGACGACGTAAATTTACGTTTTGCATATGTTCTGCGAGTAGACTACGTGCAGAATCTATTGTTAATTCTTTAGAACCATTACCTGAATTGGATAAATCTAATTCATTAGTAATTGGATTTGTACTTTCTGTAACTTTTGTACATGCTATTACTCCAAAATCGTCGGGTAAGTTATATATATCTTTAGTTGTAGCATCTATATGATGCTTTAATTGTGGAAATGGAACACCCTCACGAGCAGGAACATCCTCAAAAAACCAAAATACACGCTCGCTATGACCCCATCCAAACGTAGGAGGCATACCGTACTCTAGCATTTCTACATAATCAATATCTAAGAACTGAGCTTCGTCATCACCGGCATCTCTTAAAGCTTGCTGTTGCGTAAAACGTTCTAATTGATCAAGTGGATCATTTAATTCGGACCAACCATTACCCAGCTCACTACCTGCAATAATAGGCTGAATGCGCTGAGTCATAGTAGGATTTTCGGGATCTGATTTTGCCAAAGGAGACAAATACTTAGGATGATTTATTAAAAAGGCAGGCCCTGCAATTTCTTTTCGTAGATTTTTCCATAGATTATCTATACCGCGGGCTAAGTTGCGATTAAATTCACCTTTTATTTTGTGTTTATTTATTTGCTCTTCTACCTGATCAACTGTGGTGTTGTATATATCTATACCGTACTTATCCATCATTAATTTTTGAAAATCAATTCTTTCCCACTTTTTAGAAAAATCAACATCAAAACCTCGCATTTTAAACTGCATTTGGCCTTCGTATACAGTGTCTATTATGTATCGAAACATTTCTTCTATAAAATCCATACCTGTTTCCCAGTCGGCATAAGCCCAGTAAAACTCCATGGCCATATGTTCAGGAAGATGTTCATCCGAAAGCCCTTCGTTTCTAAATCTAGGGCCTATTTCGTAAACTTTTTCGTAACCACCACCAATTAATCTTTTAAGATAAAGTTCGTGAGAAATACGAAGATAAAAATCCTGATCTATAGAGTCCATATGAGTTATAAATGGATTAGCATCAGCACCACCTGGTGTATGTTCTAGTACAGGAATATTTATTTCCAAAAACCCACGTGCATTTAAAAATTCTCGAGTTGCCTGCCAAAACTTAGCTCTTCTAACATAACGCATACGCACATCGTCATTAATTGTAGTGTCTAAGTAGCGTCGACGCATTCTAGTTTCGCGATCTTGTAGACCTGAATGCTTGTCGGGAAGTGGACGTAAAGATTTAGTAAGTAAGCGTAATTTAGATAATTCTACCGAAACCTGACCTGTTTGCGTTTTAGTAACAACACCATAGGCTTCTACAAAGTCACCAATATCTAACAAATGCATATTTTCAAAAGCAATTTCACTATTAGCGGTGTCAGTTGGGGTGAAATTTTCTTCTTTTATATAAAGTTGAATAACGGCAGAGTGATCTTTAAGATCTACAAAAACTAAGCCACCATGTTCTCTAATCGAAAAAATTCGACCTGTAACAAATACGGTTTTACCTTCATAAGAAGAGTAGTCTTCAACTATAGATTTGTTAGAAGCAGTTTTTGTAGAGTCTGCGGGGTAAGGATCTATACCTAGCTCACGTAATTTATTTAGTTTTTGTATACGAATATTTCGTAGTTCTTTTAATGTTGCCATTGCTTGCTCTTTCTGCTGCTAAATTTAACACTTTTTAAAATTTATGTCATCACCAACAAAAAAAGGAGGCGATTGCCTCCTTTTGAATTTGTATGAAAATACTCCGAAGGCTTACTCTATTTTGAGTATTTTATAAGTTAATTTACCTACAGGAGCCTCTACATCTATGGTTTCGCCTACTTTTTTACCAAGTAAGGATGAGCCAAGAGGAGATTCGTGCGACACTCTATTTGACATAGGATCTGCTTCTGGAGCACCTACTATATGGAATATCTCTTCATCTCCGTCAATATGTAGGGTTACTTTAGACCCAACTACAATAGCACTAGTGCCACCTTTAGAAACCTGTGCATTTTTTAATATTTCTTCAAGTTCGGAGATACGAGCTTCAATACGAGCCTGTTCATCTCTAGCAGCATCATAAGCAGCGTTTTCGGACAAATCTCCAAAAGCACGAGCCTCTTGAATGCGGCGTGCAACTTCTTCACGTTTTACAGTAGTTAACTGCTTTAATTCGTCTTTTAATTTTTCTAAACCTTCTTTTGTAAGGTATACAACATCTGTATTTGACATATTTTCTTTCTATGACTTAACGCAATACGTAACCAACCTAAAGATTTCATTTAAAATTTTCTGAAAATTTGGATATGGGTTAGTGACGATTTGAACACGCAAATCAACTTACAAATAATATAATATTTAGGGGGTATTGTCAATTTGATATATAAAGTTGTATTTACAAACCTGTGGTTTATAATCGCTATATGAACGCTTTTAAACAACTGTGGGAAACCCCTATACCAGAACTAAATACCAACGCAATTTTATTCGAACATAACGTTACGAAAGCCCAAGCACTAATCCTAAAGTCAGATGAAGAAAATAAACTCTTTAGTGCTAATTTTAAAACCCTTCCCCACAATGACACAGGAGTAGCACATATATTAGAACACTGTGTTTTGGCGGGTTCAAAAAACTATCCTGTAAAAGAACCATTTGTAAATTTATTAAAAACCTCTTTAAAAACGTTCTTAAATGCAATGACATTTCCAGATAAAACTCTATACCCAGTATCAAGTAAAAACACACAAGACTTTTATAACTTAATGGATGTATATTTAGACGCAGTATTTAATCCACTTTTAAATGAAAATACTTTTAAACAAGAGGGTTGGCACTACGAACTTTCTAACAAAGAAGACCCAATAATCTACAAAGGAGTTGTGTTTAATGAAATGAAAGGGGCACAATCTAATCCAAATTCAATAATAGAACATAGTATAACTAAGACTCTTTATCCAGCTACAATTTATAAACACGATTCTGGTGGGGACCCTCAATTTATACCGCAGTTAACATATCAAGAATTTGTAGATTTTCACAAAACATATTATCACCCGTCAAATGCAAAGTTTGTAATTACGGGGAATATAAATGTAGAAGAATGTCTGGAAAAGATCGAAAGTTATATTAAGGGTTACGAGTACTCACCTATTACAGCCGAGATAGAAACCCAACAAGCCTTTGAGACACCTAAAGAATATACTACTGATTATGGGGTATCCGAAACAGATAAAGACAAAGCAATTGCAGTAGTAGGATGGGCAATGCCAGTAGACATATCAGCTATAGATTATTTTGGATTACAAATCTTAAGCGCAATGCTATTAGATTCAGAGGCAGCACCCATTAAAAAAGCCTTAACAGAGTCTAATTTGGGAGAATCTGTAATTGTAACAGGTATAGATTTTGAACTTAAGCAAGCAATGTTTGTTACAGGACTAAAAGGTATACAAGCAGAAAATATTCCAGAGGTTAGAAAAATCATTATTGCATGCTTAGAAAAATTAAGTACAAAACTGGATAAAGACTTAATACTAGCAGCCCTAAATAAAGTGGAATTTGCACATAGAGAAGGCCCAACCAGCGGATATCCTAGAGCCGTTGAATATTTAAGAACAATTCTAGAGATTTGGTTATATGAAGACGCACCACTTAACGGCTTATTGTTTGAACAACCTCTAAACGAAATAAGGTCAAAAATTGAAAACAATGAGCCATATTTTGAGGAATTAATAACAAAATACTTTGTAAATAATAATCACAGGGCGTATGTTTCTATATTGCCCAATGTGAATAGAGCTAAAGAGAGACTAGAAAAGGAAACAAACGTACTTAAAAAGGTAAAAAACGAAATGTCAGAGGAGCAGCTAACAGATTTAGTAAAAGAAACTGGGCAGTTTATAGAATGGCAAAACACTCCAGATACTCCAGAAGACGAAGCAAAGATACCTCAGCTAAGTGCTAAAGATTTAAGTAATACACTTAAAGAAGTTAAACAAAAAATTACTCAACTAAATAATGTAGAAATTTTACAAAACAAAGTAAATACTAACGGAATCACATATATAGATATTGCATATGATATAGAAGTGTTAACAGAAGAAGAGCTTAAGAATGTGGGAATAATTGCAGCAGTTTTACCGAAACTAGGTACAACTACTTATAACTTTGAACAATTAGCGCTCGAAATAGATAAATATACAGGCGGAATTTATACAAGCCTAATTACAGAACAAAA
>JAGQNX010000026.1 GCA_020427865.1 candidate division WWE3 bacterium | reverse complement strand
TTTTTCTATCACTGCCAAGTCTACTGCAACATTTGTTACTTCGGAAACTTCACAAGTTTTACCTGGTTCTGTTTCTTCTACCTGTACCAACAATGAATTATCTTTATCATCTAAGTATATTCTGTGTACTTTTAGTCTATAACCGTCTGTATTTAATGTTTCTGTTGCGACTGCAATAACAAAATTGTCTTCAAAATCTACACCCTGTGGTGCTTTTACAACCCCCGCACTATCAATGCTGTTAATAAAGTTATCAAGATCTTCTTGTGATTTTATAATTTCTCTTTTTTTAGTTACTTGATTGCTTGTAAGTATATTTGTTGGATAACCTTCTATGCGTTCTACGTCTAATCTATTAGTGCTTTTCCAAGGTAAATCCACTTCACCTTCTGTTAAAAAGTATCCTAGTCCAAGAACCAGTAGCACCAATATAACTATAGGTAATATGCTTATATATAACTTGCTAGCCCCGTGTTCGTTATTAATTAATTCTATGTAATTTGTGTTTTGCTCCATGTGTTACCTTTCTTAAATTTACTGAAGTTTTGTAAGATTTTGCTTCTAATATATACTATACCAACTTTTTACTGCTATTTATTCATGTGTGCTTCTAATTTTTCCTGATAGAATATTTAGTTCTTGCAAGGCTTTGTTTGCCTGTGCTTGATCTGGAGACATCCCATGCCATTCCACTTTATACTCCATAAAATCTACATCTTTCCCAGGAATGCTATGTGCAATTATAGCAGTAGGACGTTGTTTAATCGACTTAGCTTTTTCACACGCCTCTATAAATTCCCTTATATTATGTGCATTTATTTCTTCTACATACCAGTTAAAAGCTTCTAGCTTCTCTCTTAGATTTTCTAAGGGCATTACTTGTTGGGTATAGCCATCTATTTGAATATTGTTTCTATCTATTATCCATGTAAGGTTTGCAAGTTTGTATTTTGCTGCAAACATAGCTGCTTCCCATATTGCACCTTCGTTTAGTTCACCGTCTCCTGTTATTACATATGTTCTGTATGACTTGTTGTCCATTAATGCTGCTAAAGCTACGCCTGCAGCCTGTGAAAGTCCTTGTGCTAAAGGTCCTCCACTGTTTTCTACTCCTGGTGTTGTAAGGTTATGTGGGTGTCCTTGCAAAATGCTATCTAGTTTACGTAAAGCTTTTAGTTCTTTTTTGGAAAAATATCCTCTATAGGCGAGTGTTGCATATAAAATTGGGCATGTATGTCCATTAGAAACTAAAAGTCGATCTCTCTCTGGATTTTTAGGCTTTTGTGGATCTACGTTTTTTAATACATAAAAATACAGTGCTGCGTAAATCTCGGCAAGTCCTAATGCCCCTGCAGTATGCCCTGAACCTGCTATAGTTAGCATTTCTATTACTGATTTACGCAACTCTAATGCTAGTTCCTCTAACTGTTGTACAACATTATCATGTATATGTTCTAAATGGTTAAATGAAACAATAGAGTTATTTTGTGTGGGCATCGGTTGCCATTATAGGCTTTTTGAGTACATTTTTCAATTTGTTTTGGGTTGTATTTGTGTATTAATCCCTCTTTCTGTTACACATATGCACACACCCATAATATAAGCCTTTTAGAATCACCTTTATGTATCTAGTTATGTTTATAAGGACCTACCACCATCTCCAGTACCTTTACCTCCCATTACTGCTTTCATCATAATTAGTTACACCTCCCTTCTTTTTAACTAAATGTTTCTTTTGTTATCTATTTCTATTACGTATGCCAATACTTCTTCTGGAGTATTGCAATGTTTTAAAAGTGCCAGTTCTTCTTTACTAATTAACATGTTTTCGTATAGTGCTTTTATTATTGGCACCCAGTGATTTCCGTATAAAATAATTGGTTTGTGATGACCTTCGTGTATCCTAGAGCTTGCCCAAGTCATTCCAAATTCGCTTAAAGTGCCTGTGCTTCCATTAAATACGATATGTATATCTGCATTTTCTAACATTACTTTGGTGCGATCAAAGTAATCAGTGGTTATTATTTCTTCATCATAGTTGTTACGTGTATCTTTGCCTTCGTAATTTTTATGGCCTTCTGTTATTTCGTAGGTTACTGCTACTACAAATTTTTGCCCTCCGTCATGTGCTCCCCTTGTTGCAGCTTCCATTACTCCTGGCCCACCTCCATTTATTACTCTAAAACCTTCTTGAGCTAGTATTTTTGCTACATTGTACGCATCAATATATGTTTGATCTGTTTCTTGCCAACGGGCACCTCCTAAAAAGGCTATATCTGTAGTATGTTTCATTTAATGTTACTTTCTATTTTTTCTATTAGTGTTAGCATTTCTACAAATGCTAGTTGGGGACTTTGCTTCTTAACAATAGCAGATCCCACAACAAAATTCCTTATGCCAGATGCATACACTTTAGATAAAGTGTCTTTATTAATACCACCATCTGCCTGCATTTTAATTGTATTTTTTTGTGCAAATTCTTTAATTGTTTTAAGTACGTTTTCATCTAAAGGTCTGCCTTGCCCTCCTGCAGTTACGGTCATAAACTGCACATACGATACGTCACTTAGATATTGATCTAGCTCTGTTATGTTTGTTGTGGTGTTAATAGCAATACCTACTCCTAAACCTAAAATCTTTGCTTTATTTATTGCTTCTTTAACATTATGGGATTCTACATGTAGCACTATTTTTTTAACATTGCATTCTTGTTTTGGAAGATATTCCAATGGATTTTCTACCATTAAATCTAGTTCAAGTTCTGCTGATGTTGGAATTTCTAAGATTTTATTTATATCTAAATAAGTGAGTCCCTGTACTAGTTTATTATCTGCAATATCTATTTGAATTAGGTCCGTAACTGTTTCTAATGATTGTAATAGATCTCTAATTTTTGTAAGATCGGTCTCCAGTATTGTGGGAATAAGTTTTGTAGTAGGTTCCATTATTGTACTTACTTTTTGTAAACGCCTATTGTGCCTTTCTTCTTGTGAATATTTGGTATTTAGCCACGCTTCTAAGATTTCATATGCTTTTTCTTTTGTTATAAAATCCGCGGGTAATGCTATAACATTAACATTGTCGTCTGTTACTGCGGTAACAACATGTTTAGGTTCAAAAGTAAGTGCTGCTCTTATATTTGCAAATTTATTTGCAGCAATAGATACTCCAACTCCATTTCTACATATTACAATGCCTTTTGCCTTTGGATCTTGTTGTACAAGTTTCATTGCAGGGATTATAAAATCAGGGTAGTCATCGTTAGGGTTATATTCATGTGCCCCCATATCTTGCACAGCATAGCCTTTTTCTACAAGCCATTTATGTACAGATTCTTTTAGGTTATATCCTCCGTGATCGGCAGCGAGGTATATCTTCATTTTAAAAATTAACTATAAAATATAATATGGAAAATCCTACTAATGCAAAATAACCAATGACGCCATTTTGATTCAGTTTAATATTAAACATCCAAAACCAATTATGTAAGCCCCCTTGAGAAAAATAGTTTTCGGCAAGTCTATAAGCTGAATTAACTAATGTAGAAAGCACCAGTACCTTTAATAAAAGATTATTTGGCGTATTTAAAATAAATGCTTCTGTTGCTATTAATACAATTTGAAATAACCCACTATTTAAAGTTGTTTCAAGTACGCGTGATTTGTTTAAATTTATGTGGTGCAGTGCTCCCGCATAGTCACCATGATTAATATAACTGGTTAAATTCACCGAAAAATCATCTGTTGGTTCAAAGATTGTATATATTAAATAATCAAAATCTAGTAAAAATACTCCAAGTAATGCTCCTATAAGAAGTATTGCTATGTTAACAGGTTCTCTTTCTACCGTTACACCTAAAAGTGTTACAAATAATGTTAATGCTAATAACAAAGGTGTTTTATAATATGAGAAAACTTGGCGTTTTATTGGATTCATCGGTTAGGACCTTTGTTTAAATTTATTTCACCACTTAAACTGTTTATAGAGTGTTCGTTGCCTATGTTTTCTGGCGTTGGAAAAGGTGCGGTAGCCTGTTTTTGTGCTGCAGGTGGCGTATCATATAACGCTCTTGTTGCTCTTGCCATAGCTGTATCTGGGATATGAGGTTGGGGCATTTGCATACTTCCTATTGGGTTCTGTGGTTGGCTGTTTAGTTGTGCTATGTTTGCGTATGGGTTTTGCGGAGTCGTTTGTTGCACTACCCCTTGGTTCAGAGGTTTTGTGTTACTTTGCATATTATTCATAGGTATATTTAGTTGGTCTATTGGTTTATATGTTGGTCTGTTTGGTACATCGCTGTATTGGGTTTGTTGTAGTTGCCCTTTTCCTTTTTGTTTGTCTCTATCTTGTCTCATTTTTAATATCTCTTCTGGGTTTGTGGTTAAAAGCATATGTTCCTCTGGAGAGGCTTTTATTTTTATGGCGACATGATTTGCCCCTGCAAAAAATAAACCTTCTCCTACATTTGCTGCGAGTAGTAGTCTCTTTTCCCCTTCAGATAAATAAAATGTTTCTGCAACTTTTTCAATCGCTGCAGGATGTTGTTTTAATAACATTTGTATTGAGGAGTTTGTAATTATTACTTTTCCATATTCTGAATTTAAAAAGTCTTCTACGTCTTGTGTAATAGTAGTTAATCCTAGGTAATATTTACGTGCACGTTTTGTGATTCCATATATAAATCGTGCACTATCTTCGTTCTCTAACAAATACCAAGCCTCTTCTATTATTAGTACTCTTTTTTTAAGATCGCGTTTAATTCGTGTCCACACAAAGTCTAAAATAATATAAAACGCAATTGGTCTAAGTGTGTCTTCCATATTTCTGGTTGAGAATACTGTCATTTTGCTGTCTAAGTTAATAGTAGACTGTTGGTCAAAAATTCCTGTCATTGAGCCTCTTATAAATTTTTCTAGTCTGTCTGCCATTCCTCGAGCTTCTGGTTCAGAACCTCCTTTAAGAACTTTGTATAAATCTTCCATAACGGGTGGTTCTAGTACTCCTGTTTGCGTATCTGGATCGTTAGTTATACCTTTAATGCGGTATGTTTCCATTAATGCTCTGTCTAATATTGCTTCTTCTGTAGGGTTAAGTTCGCCCATCATAAGTTTTAATAAGGTATGCAGAGACAAAAGCTTTTGTCCTAGTTCATTTTCACCTGGTGTAGCGATTCCAGACAAATCGAATGGGTTTATTTTGTGAGGTGAATTAGGAGAAAAGTCTATAAAGTTGCCCCCAACTGCGTTACATAAATCCATATATTCATGTTCAGGATCAATAATAAGTACTTCAGCTCCAAACACCATTAAACGTAATGCTTCTAGTTTTACAAAATAGGATTTACCCGAACCTGACTTTGCAAAGACTACCGTATTTGCGTTTTCTAATGAAAACCTATCAAAAATAACCAATGATCCATTGTGTGTATTGATCCCGTACATTATTCCCTCATCACTTGTTAAATCAGAAGATGTAAATGGAAACGTTGTCGCAATGGATGTTGTGTCCATGTTTCTTGTAATTAAGAGCTTATCTTGTGCTACAGGTACTGTTGACTGTAGTGCTTCTTCCATTTGTAGTGTCGCTGTTTTAGAAACTAGGAGTAGTGACCCTAGAGTAGCTTCCAACTTTTTTGTAATATTATCTAATTCGTCCAACGTATCTGCGGGAATAGTAATGTAAAAAGAAAACTGGAAAAACTTTTCTATACCTGCAACCAGTTGTTCTTGTAAAGATTTTGCATCTCTTAGTGCTATGTCTACTTGTGGGTCTACAAGCTTACCTTTTTCTCTGTTAGACATAGAAGTAGCCTCTAATTCTGTAATCTTTCTTTTTAAATCATCCAAGATACCTTTAGATTTAACAGGGTAATAAAACATAGAAATATCCAATGTGTGATCAAAATTAATAACAGGGGAAAGCCAGTTTGCTCCAACAAACCTTGGGTAACCTGACACAAATAAGGTCCTATAAAATCTATTGCCCATACGAATGTAGCTAAAGTCTACTTCTATAGCAGATGGAGCTATAATATCTCTAATATTTACCATACCTTGAGCTAAGACTTCCGGAGAGCTTTCTCTTATACTAAATTGAGCTTGGCGTTGCTCCTCGGCTAAGCTTTCATTAAGCTCCTGTGCTTCTTTTTTCTTTTGAGCTTTATAAAAATTTATGTTTTTTAATTTCTCTAGTAAATCCATAGGTTATTCAATAATAGCTGGGTTAACTATTGCTGTTTTATAATCTTCTACGTTAGTACGAATTCGTTGCCCATGTATGGCTGTAGGGTTGTAAATGTCAAAATACAGTTCTACTAATTCTTGCGTACTTAGTTGTCGTGATTTTACACCTAGTCTGCCAAATTCTTTAACTATATGATCTATTTTAGGTCCAAGATCCCTTTTAGCCTGTATTAAGACTTTTGTAACATCTACGTTTGTTCTTTTTGTATGGGTGCCAAATAATCTGTTTAGCCAATCAAATGGGTTAGACCCAGGTAGTATATCTATAGTACCTCCCGAAGGTATTACAACATAAAACTTTTTATCTAATACGTCGTTTTGCTTAATCGTTTCCTGTACAAACTTTCTGTATGCTTCTGCTTGTACGCGTAATAATGGATCTCTAATTTGTTGCTCTACCCTATAAACTTTCTCTAGATAATTAGATATATCTAAGCGTTTGGATCTTACAACTACCTGTACTGGAAATCCTATAGAATTTAAAAGCATAGAAAATGCTGCAATTATGGAGTCTTGTTCTAGTTCAGACAATAAGTCAAAATTTACAGCTGTTGTTTGCAATACGGCACATGCACCCCCATTTTTTAACACGACTAAATTATCTTTAATTTCTTCAATATCCAAATGGTCTTGTGTTGTAGCTTGTATATATGCCATAAATTTAAGTTATCCTTTAGGATGCTATCACTATTTACCCACTATAGCTATTGGTTCTAACACTTGTCCAAGTACGTCTACCTCTATTGTATCAAAGTTATAGGGGGAGTTGTGTACAGCATCTGTAACAATTTTATAACTACCTGCAGGTAGTGCCGAACTTATTACAAACTGCCCAATACTATTGGTTTTAAGTGCTCTAACCGGTTCATCTCTGGTGTTTTTTATTACTATAACTATATCAGATAGTCCTTTACCTGTTGGAGACATTATTACCCCATAAATTACATTTGGTGTATCCACTTTTGGCATGTTTTTTATATAGGTGTCTACTTTTTCTTTTTTTTGAGTTTCCTCCATTGCTTTTTGCTCAAGGTTACTAATATTACTTTCTAAATACTTTAATTGTTGTTGTAACAATTGTTGGTTTACTTGATTTTGTGCACGCTT
>JAGQNX010000025.1 GCA_020427865.1 candidate division WWE3 bacterium | reverse complement strand
AAGGTTTTGTGAAATTTATGTTTATTTTGTGATGGTCTACAATTTCTACAACATTGTCGTTGTTTATACTCTCTACCCTTTGAGCTTCTTCGTTATGGTCGACTAGTATAATTTGATCAGTATTTGTAAAGCTAACTTCTGATATGTTTTGTGGTATTTGTATACCAAACTTTTCAAAAACAAACTGGGTTTCTATGTTAGGTTCCCCTGCACATAAAGGTATAAGATCTTCTTTATAGCGTTTAATTTTAGTTAAGAAATCTGCATATTCAACAGTTGCAGCTACTGCGTCTAAATCTGGTGATTTGTGTCCAATAAGATATATCATGATTTGGAGTTTATACCGTAAGAACTAGTTTTTCAAGTTTAGTAATCTACGTCTGCGTCTTTAGAGTGTGTTTGTATAAATCTCTTACGTGGTGCTACTTCAGATCCCATTAACATACTAAACACTTCGTCTGCTTTTTCGGCGTCTTCTATAGAAAGTTTACGTAGTGTGCGGGTTTCGGGGTTCATTGTGGTTTCCCATAATTCTTCTTCGTTCATTTCTCCTAAACCTTTAAAGCGTTGTATTATTGCGGATTTACCTTCGGTAGTTTCTAAAAACTTTGCGTGCTCTGTTTCGTCTTGAATATACTGCTTGTTTTTACCCCAAGTTGCTTTAAATAATGGTGGCATTGCTACATATACATGTCCATTTTCTATTAACTCTCGCATATGGCGATAGAAAAAAGTTAAGTATAACGTTGCAATATGTGCCCCATCTATATCTGCATCAGCCATTATTATTAGTTTTCCATACCTAAGTTTTGATGCGTCATATTGTTCCCCTATTCCTGCTCCCATAGCCACAATAAGATTTTTTAATTTATCGTTATCAATTACTTTGTCTAGTCTTGCGCGCTCTGTATTTAAAATCTTTCCAAATAATGGAAGTATTGCTTGTGTAGTTCTGTCTCTTCCTTGTCTTGCGGTACCTCCTGCAGAGTCTCCCTCTACAATAAATAGCTCTGTTTTTTCGCGGTCTTTAGAAGAACAATCTGATAGTTTTCCTGGTAGTACTCCCCCACCCTCTAATGCTGATTTTCTTATAACTGTATCTCTGGCTGCCTTTGCTGCCATTCTAGCTTTAAGTGCTAGAAGGTTTTTTTCTATAATAGCCTGTGCATCTTTTGGATTTTCTTCGAAAAATGTTTCTAAGGAATCCTTCATTACTGCTTCTACTGCAGGTCTTACGTGAGAGTTACCAAGTTTGTCTTTTGTTTGTCCTTCAAACTGTAAAATATCTGATTCTAGCTTTATAGAAATTATTGCATTTAGACCTTCTTTTAAATCGTCTCCGCTAAGGTTGTCGTCTTTTTCTTTTAAAAGTCCTTTTTTACGGGCATAGTCGTTGATTGTTTTGGTTAAAGCTGTTCTAAAACCTGTTAAATGTGTACCTCCACCTGGGGTTTTAATGTGGTTAGCAAAGGCTAAAACATTATCAGAATAGGTATCTGTATATTGAAAAGCTACTTCTACTTCTACTTCGTTTGATTCACCTTTAGTGTAAAAAATGTTTTTTGTAACTGGGGTTTTATTTCGGTTTAGTGCTTTAAGATAAGTTTTAAGACCACCTTCAAAATAGTATGAATAATGAGTGTCGTCCCTGTAATCTATTACTTCAAATTTTATTCCTGCAGTTAAAAATGCAT
>JAGQNX010000024.1 GCA_020427865.1 candidate division WWE3 bacterium | reverse complement strand
GTAACTTGGATAGTTCTATCTTTGGTTCCTTTCTATCTGCAACTCCCGCAGCATTAGTAAGTACTAACATGTTAACAAGCTCTGGTTTTTGTGTTGCAATATAGATTGAAATACGCCCACCAAAGGAGTGTCCAATAAAATTATATGGTGGTTTAATGCCCATTTCTTTTAGTTGAGAAATTGTAAAATTTGCATATTCTGGTACACCCCATGCTTCTTTTGGGTCCTGCAGATCAAACCCCGGAAACTGAATACTAACAGCAGGTAGTTCGTTTTCAATAAGAGCTTCTTTTGTTGGGTTCCATGTATTAGCTGATGTACCCCACCCATGTAGAAGTACTGTTGTGTATTTGTTGCTTTTATTCATATTTTTTCAAAAACTCATTAACTAACTCAGAGTGTTTAAATTCTAAACTGCCATTTACAACAATATAAGCCTTTTCAACGCATGCTGCTATCTTTTGAAGTTCTTTTAGAGTTGTTTCTTTATCCTCTGTAGTGTGAACTACAATCTCTGCACTTAAATGTTTTTGGTATTTAACTGCTCTCTTTCCAGTTAATAGCACACAATCAAATTTTGAGTTTATGATGTGCCAAACTTTTTTATCTGCTTGCTCTTCTTCGTGAAAATCAAAGTCTCCTAGTACAAGTATACGTTTTCCATCCCATGGTAAGTTATTTATTAGCTCAAGAATGTGTTTTGTGTTTGCAGGCGTGCCTTTAGCATAATTGCTAAAAAGTTTTATACGCCCCGAATCTAATATGTGCCAACTCATTCTACCTGGCATAGGAGAAAAACTAGCTAAACCTTTTTCAATGGTCTTAATATCTAGATTTAAGGCATATCCTACGGCTGCTGCCGCTAGTGCCGTGTACAAACCAGATTCTCCAAGCAATTTAATATTGCATGCAGACTTTTTTTTCAAAAGTGCTACTTCCGCTAATGTAGTTGTATCAAATTGCTCTAGTACTTTTCCTTTTATATCGCCGTTTTTTACACCAAATGTTATTATTTTTTTCTTTAATCTCTTGCTCATATCTATAGCTTTTCTTAGGTAAAAATCATCGGCATTTAAAATTACTAAACCGTTGTCTTTTTGATGAGTTATGATCTCACTTTTAGCTTCTACTACGCCATGTATTCCTCCCAAAGTTTTAGAATGAGCTTCTTTAATATTAAATATCAATGAGATATCTGGTGGTGTAATGCTGCATAGTCTTTTAATAGCACCTTTTCTGTCTGTAGGCATTTCTACCACTAGGTAATTTGGTATGCCTGTGTTGCTTAGTGCTAAAGAAAAAATCATCTCTGGAAGTGTTATTGGTGTTGGGCGAGTTGTATACAGCTTGTTTGCTTTTAGCCCTGCATTTTGTAGAACAGTATTTATACAGTGTACGACTGTGGTTTTGCCAGAAGACCCTGTGACAGCAATAATCTTTGTGTTAACGCTTTCTACTAGATTTTTTGTAACGCTCCCCATAAACTCTATAACATTGTCCACCTTGAAATAGGCTACACCTGAATATAATTTATTTGGTAGTTCTTCACATACAATGACCTTAGCACCATTGTTTATAGCAGCGTCTATATAGGGGTGCCCATCAAAAAAATACTTTTCAGGGTTTGGTTTGTACATGTACCAATATCTTTCCTCGTATTGCTCTACACTAAGTCTGGTTGCAAAGAAAATAGAATTTTCTACACATTTTCTACTGTCGGAAGTCGCTATTGTAGGTTCCAAGGTTTTCAAATCTACTGAAGTGTTGGTTATATTAGGGCATGACTGTATTAATGTTTGTACTAGGATTTGCCTGTGGTTTAGGGGCATACCGTTTTAATACACTAATAATAGATTGCTGTAAAGGTAAAACTAGTTGACTGTATTGGGAGGCAATTCACTTTGCTATTACATTCTACAACGACTAAGCTCATTTTTTGCTAAGTCTTGTGTAGAATCGAAACTCATCCCCTTGTATGAAAAACAAAAAAGCTGCTACGACACAGTGTCATATCAGCTTTTCTGGCTCCCCCGGGAGGACTCGAACCTCCAACCTACCGGTTAACAGCCGGGCGCTCTACCATTGAGCTACAGGGGATCACTTTACTTTAGTGTTTGCAATGTTATTACAACATATCAAAGCAATCCAAGTACAAAAATAGTATACACATTTAGCTTTTAAATTCAATGCTAGAACGCATAAAAACCGCCAAACATGCTTCCACTACGCCAACTGCACCCTTCTAAATCCGTGCAACAAAAGCTATTTTTTATTTATCCAAAAAAGGGCCACAATGCTTAGAGTTAAATTTAGCAAAAATCCCCACATAGCTAGTGCTAAATCTACACCTAACATTATCATTACTACTTCTAAAGCTAGTACTGCAGTAAATGTGTGCAGTGAAATTTTGTAGGCACTTGTAAAAAGAAGGTCAAATCCACGTATTTTTCCAATTAACCAAACAAATCCTCCTACATATAAAAAGTAAACCAACCTCATAAGTCCAAAATAAAAAAAGAGTGCAAAAAACATTGCCCCTAAAATAAACACAGGTAAATACGCTAAAGTGTTTTGAGCACCCTGAACAAAAAGCTCAAAATCTTTGCGTGCAAAAGTGCCTTCTGGTAAATCTTTTATAGGAAAAATATTTGTTACATCTCTTCCAATATCAAAATCTCGTACAATAATGTTTGTCGAATTTATTACAGCTAAAGTTTTATATGTTTCTAAATCTTTTAGTTCGCCATTCGCATCAAATACTACTAAGTTTTCTAACTCTATTTTTTCTATAGCGTCCGAACGCTCTGTATGAGTTTCCATAGAAGTCTGCTTTAAGCTTTGTGTAAATTTTGGGGCTTTTACTATATAAGGTTCGGGCTGGTTTATACTAAGTTTTCCGCTTTTTACAGTAATTACTAAATCTTGTGGATATAGGGCTTTTCCATCAACTATAAATTTGTCCATGGAATCTTGAATGTTTGGAGTAATTCTTCCTGCAATTACACCAGCTGTTAAAAATGAGGCAATAACTGCTAAAGATAAATAATATTTAACTGACAAACCTATTTCGCTATTTACTACATCTTTATAGTAGTCCAGTGATGTAATGCTTTTATAAAATATATAGGCAAAAGCCTTTACTTGCTTCATGTGCTCAATATATAGCAATCTTGTTTAGGTAACAACCGTATTATTGGGTTTATGCCCAATTACGCACCTACAATAGTTAGTCTCTATTTGTTAGAATAAGGCTGACGTCATGAACAAAACAAGCTATCTTACTAAGTTACATAAATTTCTTTTAGTTTTTATGCTCCTATTTATGTATATTTTTGTTGCTGTGCCAAATGCTCAGGCCGCGCTTGATGCTGAATGTATTGGTCAAGGTGTTGCCGACTACATGGATTCTGTTATAAACAGTGCTTCTGGTACTCGCCACGCTTTATTTTTAACCCCTGCCATTAACATGACTTCCCCCTATACCAACACTATTAATGGTCACTTAACCCAAGCAAGTAGTTGGGGTAAAGTTGCAGGGTATGCAGGCAACGCCTATAACATTAACGGTGGTACTATTTCTGGTTTTGTACAACAGACACGTTCTGTAATAGGTAACAAACCCTTAATGTTAACCGAGATTGGTTGGCATGAATATGCTGTATGTTCTTCTGGGTGTCCAAGCAGAGAACAAGCTTTTGCCAACTTGCAACGCGAAGTAAATGCTATAAAACGTGGTGCATTAGGACCAATTATAGGTGCTGCCCTATTTAACGGGTTTGGAACAGGTGGTGGAACGTGGAAAGATTTTGATATGTCTGCAGACATTTCTAACTTGTGTAGTGGTGATTGTGGTGCCAAGTCGGGTAATTTATCTAATCCCTCAAGCTATTTTAACTCTATTGGCGTAAATTCGGCCGCATATTTTTACCAAGGTGATTCCTTTTATAGAGATGCCGCAGGTTATGGTATGGGACACGTTGTAGAAATAACTAATGGCGATGTTTCTAGTACCGTACAAGGGATTAACCGTGCCCATGCTGCTGGCATTATTCCTGTTGTACGTTTTGGTACTGCTTCTGCACCTCCTGTACAGTTTGCAGGTTTAGAAAATGCTCCTAAGCTTGGAACTTTTATTAAGCAAGTAGATTCGCAAGTAAACGGCCCCTTTTATGTTATTGCCGGTGCCAACGAACCTATTACCGAATGCTGGACTACTCCCCAATGTTTTGAAGGGGGTTTAGAAGAATGTGCAGGTAGCCAGCAACAGCAGGCAGGTAATGTAAAAATATCTGGAAGAGTTACCGCAGCCCGCAATAAAGAAGCTGAAGAGTGTCGCAGCAATGGTAAAAGCTGTGATGTGTCTAACCAACCTATATGGGGGGCTGTAGCTGTGGCTTACGAAGGTGACATTACATTTGAAACTGGTTTTATGTATGGTCAAATTACTAACAAAGT
>JAGQNX010000023.1 GCA_020427865.1 candidate division WWE3 bacterium | reverse complement strand
AGTTCATTTATTTGTTTAAAAATAGATAAAATATCTTCGGAAGCTTTAGGGTCAATATTACCTGTAGGTTCATCTGCAACAATTACATCGGGCTCATGTGCAAGAGCACGTGCTATCGCAAGGCGTTGAAGTTCCCCACCCGAAAGTTGATGAGGCATACGATGTATTTTATCTAGCAAACCTACAAGATTTAGTACATTAGGAACAACATTTTCAATTTCATACATAGGAACACCTGCAACATCTAATGCAACAGCAACATTTTCAAAAACCGTTTTAGAGCGTAAAACCTTAAAATCTTGAAACACCACACCTATACGACGACGAAGTGCGGGGAGCTCTTTATGAGTGTACTCTAAAATATTTTCGTCATTAAATATAATAGAACCTTCTGTAGGCATATCCTCTCTAATAAGCATTTTAATTAATGTTGATTTACCTGCACCCGAAGGGCCTACTAAAAATACAAACTCCCCAGGTTCTATAGAAAAAGTAACATTATCCAATGCCTTTACCGTAGTACTAAATTGTTTTGTTACATTGTTAAATACTATTTGAGTCATATTAATTACTTTGTGAACCTGAACTAGATGAAGACCTAAATACCACACGCTCTACAGTTAACAGTTCATTTTTACCATCTTTTGCAGGTGAAATACTACCCGTAACTTGTGCCCATAGACCTTCTGATATTTCTAACCTTCGAGAACTGTCTTTTAATAAATGCATTAGCTTATTACTACTATCGACCAAGATAAAAGATACGTTATCTTGAGGATAAATTCTAGGGTCAACATAAGCAATACGCCCTTCTACTGTAACTGACTTATTTACAATAACATCCCCTGTTTCGGCAACATCTAGCGTATTTGCAGGAAGGGTCATATAAAAACGTAAAAGTGCAAAAGTAAGACCACTAAAAAATAAGGCAAGCAACAAATAAGTATAAGCACGATAAGAGTGAGAGGTGCTTTGAGTTTTGGGCAGTTTATGAATGGTATCCATATTATAAATATTATACCTTAAATTCTTAACAGGAGGCACAACCCAGATTCTAGTTTTAATAGAATATTTACATAAGTTGCATAAATAACAGTACTAGTGTAAAACCCTAACATGAAGCAATTAAGCATTGTTTACGTAAATTTAGACACTACAGAAAATACTATCTACTTTAAAACGATAGATGAAAATTTTATAGCAATAAATTTATCAAAACACACCGCAAAAGAAATACAGGAATGTCTTGATCAAAATAAAAATCTGGAAACAGAGCAATTAATAAAAACAGTGCTTGCACTAGGAGGTATAGTAGAATCAGTACAACTAATCCATATGGGAGGAGTATGGAGTACAAAAGTAAGTGTTCAAATAGAAAACTTTACTAAATCTATAAACTTAGATATTACACAAGGAATTTGTCTAGCAATCAAAACAGGCGTTGGGTTTTGTATACACGATAAAACTTTAGAAAAACAAAAAATAGCAATCGAGCATACAACCAAATTAGCACTAAACTAATCTAGATAGCGGGCTACATTTGCATTATGAGCATCCAAAGTAGCGGCATAATGAATATCACCATCTGCGTCATGTAAGTAATATAAATATTCTGTTTGTGCTGGATTTAAGACAGCATTTATTGCAGACAAACCAGGATTTGATATTGGGGTAGGAGGCAGCCCCACAACGGCACGAGTGTTATATGGATTGTCATCTTGTAAATCAAAGATTGTAATATTTTGAGGCCACCAGTTAGTACTAGAGGCTTCAGCCATAGTTGGTACACAACGATCAGTTTTAAATGTAACAAAGTGGGAGCAAATCTCTTTGGTGGCCACAACATATTGTGTTGTAGCGTCTACACCAAGAATTTCACCACTTTTTAAACGATCAAATAATATACCTGCTATTACGGGGCGTTCTTCATTGGCAAAAGCTTCACGTTCTACAATAGATGCTAAGATAACTATTTGCTCAGGTGTGTAACCTAAACGCCTTGAGGCTTCTTCGGTTAAAACACTCTCGGTTTTAGTTTTAAAAGTTTCGTGGAGCAGTTCTACTAGTTCTTCCTCATCAATTTCTTTATTAACAAAGTAGGTATCGGGAAACAATTTACCTTCATATGGGCGAGCCAAATTTATAAATTCTTCATAGTCAACCTTGTTTAGTTTAGTAGCAGCCTCTAGTGCAAATTCTTCTAACCGCCAGCCTTCTAAAAAAGTTATTTGAACATCGTTTTTGCCTATACTAAATATATTAGCAAGTGCAACTATAGATGTTCCTGCAGGGATATTGTAAATACCTGCTTGTAAATTAGAAGCATCGCCCTCCAATAGCATGTAAAGCTTAAAAGCTGCAGCTGAGTTTACAAGGTTATTATCTGACAAATTTTGTGCAATTTCTGTAGCGCTTTCACCACTGTTAATTTCGAACACAAAGTCTTTTACATTTTGCGAAGGTCTGTTTATAGCAAAACTGTAATAAAAGTAAAACAAAGTTGGTAAAACAACTAAGATAAAAAATATTCCTAAAACTACTAACCTTTTTTTAACTGCAGGAGACATAACGTGATATTTTGTAGGATCAAGATCATTCATGCATGTAGTTTATCACAGGCTAGACGCGTATAGTATAGCCTCATGAATGCATAACTATAAGGTATAAGTAATATTCGTGATAAAATATACATAGGAAGAAGGGTGATCGCTTGTACTTGTACAAGAGGAAAGTCCAGACTACATAGAGCAGGGGACGGAGGGCAATCTCCGACGGGTAACCGCTGGTGTTCTTAGTGTGAAAACGCAAAGAAACAGAGAGTGAATTGACACTTTTTGAGAGCAACAGAGACGAGCTTTTTTCTAAACGGATTTCCGCACGAAAAAAGATTGAAACGGGCAATCCCACCTGTAGCAACCCACGAACTCACCGCTATTAGCTAGCTCGGCAAGGTGTAAAGATGGGGCATAGATAGATGATCACAGCTAATTTTTCGTTTTGAAAAGTTGGCCAACAGAATCTGGCTTATTCTCTTCCTACTTAAATTTAAGACTGACTAAATTCTCCGGAATGCTTAAGAATATGTTTGGCAATTATGGCAAAAATCATAGTAACGGGAACGGATAATACGGCACCACCTACACCAAAAAGTTCACTACCAACTAATAGTGCAAGTAAAATGGCCAAGGGACTAAATCCCGAAACCTTACCCATAACTTTTGGTACTAGCAAGTTATTTTCTAACTGCTGTACAACAATTGCCACAATAGCAGCAAACATTGCCATATAGGGAGACACATTAAACCCAACAAGTACTGCAAGCACACCCGCTACAATTGGACCAATTACTGGAACGATTTCAAATAAACCTGCAAGAACAGCAAGCTCAAATGAAAAAGGCATACCAATAATCCGTAAACCAATATATGTAATAATCCCCACAAAACTCATTAACAAAAACTGTCCCTTTACCCAACCACCTACACTAGCTTCCACTTCAGATATTACATGTTTTATTTCTTCTCTATATGAATCTGGAATATAGCCTAAAAAGCGAGATTTTATATTTAACCAATCTAAAGATAAATATAAAGAAAACACAACAACACCAAGTACAGATAAAAGACCAGAAAAAGTAGATAATATGGCACCAGCAACACCTGTAACACCGCTACTAGATAAGAAGGGTGTTATACGTGTAAACACATCATCAATAGTTTCAACTTTAGCCAAAAATTTAGCAGAATAGGTAGTAAAGGCTTCACCCAATCTATTAAAAACAGCAGTAGGTAAACCCAAAGAAATAAGGAGTAAAAAAGCAATAATAGTTAATGAATAAGTTAAACCTACGGCAGAGGGTCGAGAAAAAGCTACACCTAAAACTTTATTTTTTGTAAAAAATCTAACCCCAGGTTCCAATGCTAAAACTATCAAAAAAGAGATGAATAATATTACAAAAACAGGCCATAATATATAAACTAAATACCCGCTAGCTAGTAAAGCTAAGCCAAATAGAATTGTTTTAATTGATATTACAAAATTAGTATCCATTAAGTTTATTGTAACAGGTTTAAATAAGATTCAACATCTGCTAACAACGAAGAGTCGTATATATTAAACCATTTAATTTCGGTATTCTTTTTAAACCAAGTTTGTTGACGTCTAATATAAGCATGCATATCCCATTTTATGCGTTGTATTGCAGCTTCTTGTGCTAATTCGTTATTTAAATAGGCAATTACAGTTTTATAAATAAGACCTTGCATAGGTTTAAAGGAGGCGTATGCTAAATTGTTTTTTACTTCATCCAATAACCCATTTTCCCAAATATAATCTACCCACTTATCGGCACGTTCGTATAAAAACTCTCTATCCGCAGTTAAACCAACGTGTACAAAGTTAATGTTAGAAACATCTGGTAGGGGAGTTGTATTTATTTTTTGACCTTTAGCTATTTCGATGGCACGAATAATTCGTGCAGGGTTATTGGTATCTAGGTTTGTCAATGCCTTAGGGTTTAACGACGAAAGCTGTTCTAACAGTTTGGGTAGGGGAGTAGCCTCTAAATTTTTTCTAAGCGTAGAGTTTGGCATAATACCACTCGTTTGCATTTTCCCAGTCACTAAATCTATATAAAATCCAGTACCTCCAACCAAAAAAATATTAGTCCCCAAATTTTCTAATATTTTGCTTCGAGCAAACCTAGCGTAGCTATCCCCTGTCCAATCATCTTCTTGTCCTATAATGTCGTACCCCCATATGACAACACCATCAACTAGCCATTTATCCTCAAACCTTTCAATGTTATATGTAGAATTTATGGGCTGTTTGCCTGTACCAATATCTAAACCTTTATAAACCTGACGAGAATCCGCAGAAAGTATACAACCGCCATATTTTTTACAAAGATTTAAAGCCAAAGAAGTTTTTCCAGATGATGTTGGACCTACTACTACAAAAACATTATGCATAACTGTTATTATAACAATAGTGCTTTAATAAGTGGATTATGCCCAAAACTGTAATTATCTCAGACATACATTTAACAACAAAATTTGACCACAAGAAATACGAATTTTTAAAGAGTTTAGTACAAAAATATGATCAAGTTATTATAAATGGAGATTTTTGGAGTAATTACACTTGTACATGCACACAGTTTCTTAACTCTAAATGGGAACTGCTGTTTCCGTATCTTAAAAATAAAACAATATATATACATGGGAATCATGACAGAATGCAATGGTGTACAAGAGGTATAAAAAATTTTTGCAAAAAAAACACCAACAAACTTGAACTAAAAATTAAAGATAAAACATTATTCATGGAGCATGGACATTTAATAGCACTAGACTCTATTACAAACCCACTGTTTATTAAAGTAATGAGAACCTTAAAATTCGACGCGTTATTTACATATAAAGTTCATGAACTAATAATTAGGCTTTGGGGAGTTAAAACCTACAACAAAATGAGTAAAGGAATTGAAGAGCTGTTTATAGAATATGCTAACAACACATTGCATAAAGACGAAATAATAGTATTAGGACACACTCATACGCCGTCTACTACACAAACACATGCGCATTACCTAAACTCAGGATATATTCAATTTGGACATGCGTATTATTTAACAATCGAGAACGGTTATATTAAATTTCATCACGAAACTTATTAAAAGTTTAAAATAACTATGCGTTTTTTGTTTCGTTCCAAACACGCATAAGTTCTGCATGTCTCCACTTTTTTTCTTCGCGAGGAACATCATCATTAAAAAACTTTTCTGCAGGAGTTCCTTTGCGTGGAGAATATATAGAAATATAAGCCACATTAAACTTAACTCGTTTAAAAAGTTTTACGGTGTCCATAAACTGTTCGCGTGTTTCTCCAGGGAAGCCTACTATTATATCGGTACCAAGCTCTAGGTCGGGGCGAGCTTCTCTAAGAGCATCCGCAAGGCTGATAAAGTCTTCGACAGTGTGACGACGATTCATTCTTTTTAAAACATCGTTGTTACCCGATTGCACCGCTATGTGTAAATATGGAGAAATCTTAGGCATTTTTACAACATCAATCATATCGTTAGTAAAATCAAACGGATTACTAGATAAAAAGGCGATTTTAGTAATCTCGGGTAGTGCATGTACT
>JAGQNX010000022.1 GCA_020427865.1 candidate division WWE3 bacterium | reverse complement strand
CAATACTCTCTATAGAAAAGCATTTGCTGAGAGCCTTGTAGAACTAGCAAAAAAAGATTACGGTCTAGATATAGCTGTAGTATATGAAGCAAAAGTACCATCAGTGGAGCACCCGGACCAAGAAGTTCAATACATTGGTCCACAAATCAAACCAGAACAAGTTAGGCACACATTAAGGCTTAAAGAGGTATTAACAGACAATCCAAACGAAATCTTAGGAACAATTTCCCTTATACAATAAAAAAAGAGCTAGGAAAACCTAGCTCTTTTTTCCGCGGTTATATTATAACCTTGGGAAGAAACTCACCAATATATTACTCTTCAACTACTTCACCGTCAACAACATCACCTTCTGTTGCAGAATCGTCCTGTTGTGTAGAATCCCCAGAAGTCTGACCTTCTCCACCTGTAGCACCTGTTTGGTTATACATGTGTTGACCAATCTTGGTTGTAGCATCGGATAAAGCTTGAGTTTTGCTTTTTAAGAGGTCAATATCTTCTGTTTGTAAGTTATCTCGTACATCTTTAACTTTTTCTTCGATTTCGGTTTTAACATCTGCAGGCAATTTATCGCCAGCTTCTTTCATTGCTTTTTCGGCAGTGTAAGTTAAAGTGTCTGCAATGTTTCTAGCTTCTACAAGTTCTTTCTTTTTCTTGTCTTCGCTAGCATGCGCTTCTGCATCTTTTACCATCTTTTCTACTTCGTCTTTAGCCAAACCGGTACCTCCTTGTACGGTTATTTTTTGTTCTTTTCCACTTGCTTTGTCTTTTGCAGATACATTTAATATACCGTTAGCATCAATATCAAAGGTCACTTCTACTTGAGGAACGCCACGAGGAGCTGGAGGAATGCCATCTAGTATAAATCTACCTAAGGATTTGTTGTCTGCAGACATTTCGCGTTCACCTTGTAAAATATTAATTTCTACACTGGTTTGATTGTCGGCAGCAGTACTAAATACCTGAGAAGCAGAAGTTGGAATAGTAGTATTACGCTTTATTAATGGAGTAGCTACACCACCAAGTGTTTCTAAACCAAGGGTTAAAGGTGTTACATCTAATAACAATACGTCTTTAACGTCACCTCCAAGTACTCCCCCTTGAATAGCAGCTCCAATAGCTACAACTTCGTCAGGGTTAATACCCTTATGAGGTTCTTTACCAAAGTAGTTCTTAACAAGTTCGTTTACTTTAGGCATACGGGTCATACCACCAACCATTATTACTTCGTTAATGTCACTCTTAGAAAGACCTGCATCTTTTAATGCATTGTCTATTGGTTTTAAGGTTCTTTGTAATAAATCGTCTACTAGTTGTTCTAGTTTTGAACGAGTTAAAGTTACATTTAAGTGCTTAGGACCAGAAGCATCGGCAGTTATAAACGGAATATTAACTTCGGTTTCGATTGTGCTAGAAAGTTCTTTTTTAGCTTTTTCTGCAGCATCTTTTAACCTTTGCAATGCTTGTTTATCTTTAGATAAATCTACGCCATCACTAGCCTTAAACTCAGCAATTAAGTGGTCGATTATTTTTTGGTCAAAGTCGTCTCCACCTAAAAACGTGTCTCCGTTTGTTGCTAAAACTTCAAACACGCCGTCTCCTATTTCTAAAACAGAAACGTCAAAAGTACCTCCACCTAAGTCATAAACTACAACTTTTTCGTTAGACTTTTTATCTAAACCATAAGCAAGTGCAGCTGCAGTAGGCTCGTTAATAATACGTTTTACCTCTAAACCTGCAATTTGGCCTGCTTCTTTTGTTGCAGTTCTTTGAGCGTCGTTAAAATAGGCAGGAACTGTAATAACAGCCTCTGTAATTGTGGTACCCAAAAACTTTTCAGCGTCTGCTTTAAGTTTAGATAGAATTTTGGCAGATATTTCTTGAGGGGTGTATTGTTTACCTTCTACCTCAACAACAGCCATATCGTTTTTACCGGATACTATTGCGTAAGGAGCTTTTTCTTTTAGTTCGGTTACTTCTTTGTCGCTTAATTTTCCTCCCATTAAACGCTTAGCACTAAATATAGTATTTTTGGGGTTAACAACTTGCTGACGTTTTGCAGGAATACCCACAAGAAGGTTAGCACCAAGTGCTGCTACAGAAGGTGTTGTATTTGTTCCTTCTGCATTTGGAATTATTTTAGCCTGACCACCTTCCATTACGGCCATGGCTGAGTTTGTTGTTCCTAAGTCTATTCCTA
>JAGQNX010000021.1 GCA_020427865.1 candidate division WWE3 bacterium | reverse complement strand
ACATCAGATGATTGTATGTCGTTAAAAAAAGTAGAAGAATATTCCAAAACAGATTGTAACCATGTATGTATGAACGTAACATCATATAAAACTGTACTCCCCACGCTTCCATGACTTGCCCACCAAAAAACATCGCTTGCTAGTAATTTATTAAAATTAATCGAAGCAGTTACATCCTTATCTGTATCAATATTCCATAAACTAGCATTAGCAGGTAAGTCAGAAGAAGCATCTTTAGGCAAAGTGTTATAGTATGCTATTAGGGTCGAGAATAAATCCCACAAATGTGTATGTAGAACGTTTCCTTTTAGTGACCAGTAGGGATAGGGATTAGAGCATGCAGTATCAATTGGGGCTCCCCAACTACTCTCAGTAAGAGAGTGTAATTCACATATATTTTTCTCCAAAGCTAATGTATCGGATACCTTGCAAAATTTAATTGAATACGACCCAGCTTTTGATATAAAATTATGTAGAAAGGAGATACCGTTTTTTAGGTGCTCCCCAAACGTTTCTCCATCTAAAGCAATAACTACAGTGTCAGATTTTAGGTCCGAAATATAATCTAATATGGGGTATATGTCATAGTCTTTATTAAAGGCGAACATATTACTTAAACTTGTGTCTCTAATTATGACAGTAGCATTAGAATTAGCAGAGTGATAAATGCCAGGGTTTTTATTATCATTGTCTGCTAAATGGGCGGTATCACCTAAGACCCAACTATACCCAAACATGTCTAGTTGTTTTAGCAACATGTTATTAAGTGACATTTCTGGAGGAAAAAATCCATCTAAGCTTTTAATCCTAATTGCATCAGCACCCTCCATAGAATCACGAAAACCAAAGTAATACCCTAAGGCGTATTCTTGTAAAAGTATCTGATACTCCACTAAATCACTAGGTAGTTTTGTTAAAAGTGGATGATAAGCACCTGTACCTGTAAATTCTATCTTATTGCTTGTGTAAAGGTGTTTTAATTTGACTAAAAATTCAGAATGCCCCAGAGACTCTAATTGGGCTAATAATGATAAAGGTACATTAACAGTAGCAAAAAAGGATGCTTCATTTTGTAACAAATTAAACAAAGGAATATAACTACGTTGCAAAATACCACGAAGAACAGAGGGACGTTGTAAAGGGGGTTGATAAATATGAAACAAAAACGCTACGTACTTCATGTATAGAATTGTAGCACATTACGCAACCTAATCTGATGCACCAAATTCCTTATTCTCCTGCCCACAGAATAAGAAAACTTCAGCGTAGCCAAAGGGCGCACCAGATTAGGGTGCATAAACTTTGTAAATTATAGCAACATGTTATAGGTTTGTCAATCTAGGTCTAACACACCACGTGTGAATGCTTTTCTATGAAGAGCTTGTGCAGCCTTATAAACCTTTTCATAATCTTGTGCACGTACTGACCAACTAAAATCAGTAGACATAGCATTTTTTTGCAGAGTATTCCAAAGTTTTTTATGTTGAAACAATTCTATAGCACGTACTATTTGACCAAACAATGCAAACTCATTGAAGTCGTTAAACTTAAGACCCGTACCTTCTTGCGTAATCGAATTAAAGGCAGTTACAGTATCGGCTAAACCACCAATATCACGAACTATGGGAATAGAACCATATCTCATTGCTTCCATTTGTACAATACCACAGGGCTCGAATCTTGAAGGAAAGAGCATGACATCAGAGCCTCCAAACATAAGTCTAGGCAAATTGGAAAAATTAGGGTAAGGATGTATTCCTACTTTCGTAGGAAATTCAGCATGTAAACCTCTTAACTGTTCAGCTAAACCACCATCACCACCGCCTACTTGCACAAACTGAACATTAAAATCCTTTAATACATGACGCATAGTTTTAATAGCAAGATCAGTGCCTTTTTGACCATCCAAACGCCCTAACATACCAACTACTAAGGCATCCTGTTTTATAGGCAGTCCTAGGGCATCTTGTAGAGCATATTTATTCTCTACCCTATTGGGTAATGTATGTATATCAAAATTCTTAGCAAGTAAAGGATCTGTGGAAGGGTTAAAGTCAACATTATTTAAGCCATTTACTATGCCTACCAATTTACTTCTTACTTCAAGTAATAATTTGTCGAGACATTCACCATATTCGGGAGTTAATATCTCCTTAGCATACGTCTTGGACACCGTTGTAAGCATATCCGCGTATAGTATGCCACGGCGCAAAAAGTTTTGTTTGTTTATACGATCACTTAAAAGTGCTGCAACAGAAGAACGGCCATCATCATAATCTAACTCACTAACATGACGATGATTAAACATACCCTGATGCCCCATGCTATGTATAGTTAACACGGTGCTTATATCATTTAATATATCGTCATCACGATAATTCCTATTCACATAATCACATAATACAGAAGTATGCCAGTCATGTGTATGAATGATATCTGGAATAAACATACCCGTGCGAATAAACTCTAAAGCACCACGCGATAACAATGCCCAACGGACAGCATCATCAACATAACCATAAACATTGGCACGCTTTTCATAGTATTCCATATTCTCTAAGAAGTATGTCATAACACCTGCAGAAGTTCTATGCACTTTAACATTACATATTAAATAAGGTTCACTAGGGTCATCTGTTGGGACACGTAAACCTTCTATAACTGTTTCTAAATCGAATTGGGTACCTTTATCTATAAAACCAAATTTAGGCATAAAAACACGTACATCGTGACCTTTAGCAGCTAATGCACGAGACAGGTAATTAAGCACCATTGCATAGCCACCTACAGATGCATAAGGGTAAACCTCAGCACCTACCATCAATATTTTCATAGGAGCTACTCCCCTGTTCTCAGGCACATCCGTTATTAAGTTTTCTAAAACCTTTATTATTTGATTAGTTGCCATATTGAGCTGATTTTAACATATAAGGGACTTAGAAAATCTTAAGCCCCTCAATGTAGAAACATAGACGTGTGTAAAAAATTACATTTCTTTAGCTAACTCAGTTTCTCCAGAGTTTATAAGATCATGTTTTAAACGCGTATTTGAAACAACACTTAAACCATGTAATTCGTGTTTTGTGGAAAGAGCATCAGTACCATCAGCGACAAGTAAACATAGTTGAGCACTTTCTGGATCATTAGGGGTTAACTGCAACGATGTTTCGAACAACGAAAGATCTGCACGTCTTACATAGGCATGTAATAACGAAAAGGGTTTAATTGGCTTATGTAAGGACAAGCCCGCACTTAAAGTAAAAGCATAAGGAATATCACTTTTTTTAGAAACCTTATCCAAAGTTTGTGCAATATCCTTCAATCCACCAACACCACTTCTGTAATAATAGGTAGACTCAGTATGTGCAGGTTCTTCTTGAACAACAGCTTCAGACACTACTGGAGGTACTGCAGCAGTAGCAACAGGAATGTCGACGGGTGTCTCCGCAGAGGGAAGGCTCTCGGGGACTTTTTCACTTTGATATTTAGCAGAAGCTTCTTTAAACTTCGCTAACCAATCGATTTCATTTGTAGGTTGTTCTACAACAGGTTCGGGTACTACTTCTGTAGGTGTAGATACAGGTACAGCAGGAATATCTACGGTAGGAGCAATATTACTACTAGGTGCAGGAGGTGTTGCACTGCCTATAGAGTCATTGGGAAGTGTTGAAGGCATATAACCGTGGGACATATTAGGATTTACCATGTTTTGCTGTGGAGTATTCATGGGGTATTGCTGGTAAGGATACATATGTCCTCCATAAGGCTGATACATTTGAGGGTTCATACTCTGATTAGAATAGTTGGGGTGCATACCATAAGGTGAATGCATATAATTACCAGGCAAACTAGTGGCTATAGGAACGGGGGCTGACGAAATATCTATAGCAGGTGCTTCCAACAAACGTGGATCATATCCCTGAGGATATAGGAAGTCCAATATGTTTTGGCGTGTAAAACGATGTCTATTAGTAGCGGTTTTCACGTCTGCTTTAAGTTTTCCTTCTTCAAGATAACGATAAACTGATCTTAAACTAACGCCCAAGATCTGGGCAACTTCGGTGGATGTGTAAAATCTATTTTCTAATTGCATAATATATTTATATCCGCAAAAGACATGTTATGTCAACATAGAACATTTAATGAGCGAGAAAAGGTAGCATTAGCATCCAGTTACATATATAAAGACGTTTATTTTTGTAATACATATTTGTGGAACAAATACATAGGATAATATGGAAACGCTTTTAGTATACGTTTAACACGCCAAGGTTGAACAAGGAGTCTAAAAAACCATTCAAGGTGTAATTTACGTAGAGTGAGGGGTACTTTCGGAAGCAATTTAGCATAGACATCAAAACTACCCCCGACACCAATGCCCACACTAGCTGGAATATATGCCATATTCCTAATTAACCATTTTTCTTGATTCTTATGCCCATACCCTACTAATACAAAGTCAATATGAGAAATCTTCGATTTAAGCATACAATTGTGTATAAACGACAAAGTAGCAGTGTCATCATATTCTTTATGAGAAAACTGGGAGGTAGAAGCTATTATACGAGCTTTAGGATATTTTTTGAGTAAGTTTTGTGTGGCAATCGTTGCTACATCAATATCAGTTTGTACTCTTTTTCCAAATATATCTTTAGGCCATCCACCTAAAAGACACAGGGTATAACCTTTAAGGTGAGACAGTGCAACTAAATGTTCGACTAGACTAATGCCAGTTAAGCTTTCATTCGGAGTTTTTTGCATCCTATATAAAATAGGTAAAAATATACCAGCTAAAAACGATACCAATATAAAAACTGCTTTAGGCAAGTCTTTTTGGTGAATTTTATCTAAGATCTGTAAATAAAATAATCCATATAATACGCCATACCCGTCAGGTATAGATAAAGAGGCTGAATTTATTAGATTCTGAAACTCTAAATCATCTTGCGCATCCATTATAAATTCAACATTAGTTGTACTAATTATGTTATTGGCAGCCTTATTAGCTAATAAGTTATTTTCTATATGCCCCAAAAGATCATTAAAATTCTTAAAACAAGTATTAATTTTTACACCTAAAAGATATTGTTTATCCAATCTAGGCATAAACATCCTTAAAAACTTCGAGAAGCTCGGTAGCTGCTGAAATCCAAGAAAAGTCCTTTACACGGGACTCCCCTTTTTTTATTAAGGAAAGTCTTAAATGAGCATCTTCTAAAACTAATCGCATTTTTTCATAAATATCTTTAGGATCATCAGGATTAGCATATAAGGCAGCACCACCTGATACCTCAGGTAATGCACCACCCGTAGAGGTAACTACAGGAACTTTAAAGTGAAAAGCTTCTAGCACAGGTAGACCAAAACCTTCTTCATGTGAAACAAATATAAATGCACGGCAGTGAGAGAATAAGTAAGCAGCATCAGCACTACTTATAGGACCTAAGTATATAACATTAGTCACAAGGCCAGTTTGTTCAAGAATATCTTTATAGTAATTAGTTTGAGTTTCGGGTATTTCGCCTGCGAGTACAAACTTATAGGACGCATAGGTATCACCAGAATGTATTAATTTAGCAAAAGCTTCCAACATGTTAGGTATGTTCTTTCTAGGTACAAAGGAACTAATGAAAAAAAGAAAATCTTGTGTATTATTCAATTTAGATAGCGTCTCAATTGAGGGAGTCGCGGAAACCTCAATATTATTTACATTCAACCCTTCATAAATTACGGTAATTTTTGAGTTCGTAATATGGTATCTAGTGGATATACGAGATTGATTAAATTGAGAAACTGTAACAATATGATCAGATCTCTTGATAGCATTTGACACCCAAAATTCTTTACTTTTTTTATGCTCTAAACCATGAATTAGCACTACAACTTTAGTTTTGACAGGTATAAATAAGGGGGCTGTATGCCAAGGACAAAATAGGACATCTAAATAGTTTAGAACACAAAACATAGGCAAACTAAAATGTGTCCAAGATAATACCTTAGGTATAACCTTTATATGACATTTTTGGTTAAGGGCAAGTCTAGATTTTAATGTACTTGGGGGGTTTTGAGAAAAAAGTAATAAATAAGTATTACGGGAGTCTACTTTTATCAAAGCATCGATAATACTTAACAAGTAAAAATGAGTCCCACTATGATGGGAGTCCAGTAATTTATCGCAATCTATACCTATAATCATTTTAAACTCTTTTTAAATAGATTTAAATTTTCCAAAGCGATACCTAAACCTTTTACAACACATTGCAAAGGATCATCAGCTACATGTACAGGAACACCAACGTAATCGGTTAAGTATTTGTCTAAGTTTTTAAGTAGTGCCGTGCCACCACATAAGACTATTCCTTTATCTATAATATCAGATGATAACTCTGGGGGTGTCTTTTCTAATACATCTTTAATGCCAAGTGCTATTTGATTAAGATTAGAACGTATACATTTTACAACCTCATTAGTGGTTAAAGTAATTGTACGAGGAAATCCTGTAATACTATCTCTACCCTTTACCTCTAATGACATGTCATTATCTACAGGAAATGCTGATCCTATTCTTATCTTCACACGTTCCGCAGTCATATCACCTATGATTAAATTGTACTCCCTTTTTACATATTGAATTATAGATTCGTCCAAATTGTTGCCTGCTATTTTAACGCTACCATGTGCAACTATTCCATATAAAGAGACAATGGCAATTTCGGAAGTACCACCACCTATATTAACAACCATATTGCCAGAAGGTTCCGCAATAGGTAAACCCGTACCAATAGCTGCAGCTAATGGCTCAGGCATTAAGTATGCGTTTTTGGCACCAGCTGCATAAACAGCATCTAATACAGCACGAGATTCAACAGAGGTAGCACCTGCAGGCACAGAAAGCAAAACATCGGGTTTGATAAAACGAGTTCTACCCACTACTTTATTTATAAAATATCTCAATAAAGATTCAGTTGTAAGATAGTCAGCAATAACCCCATATTTAACAGGCTTAACCGACACAATGTTTTGAGGAGTTTTACCAAGCATATCTCTAGCTGCAATACCAATTGCTAGGATTTTGTCATCTTCTTCGGAAAGTGCCACAACTGTAGGCTCGGAAAGCACCACACCTTCACCCATTACATATACTAAAGAATTAACTGTACCAAGGTCTATTGCTATTTTACGCGAAAACATAGGCGAATTATAAATCCTTATCTACATAAAGTCTAAATGTGCTAGAATTATATAGATATGCCACTTAAAAACTGGATTCAAACACTTTTATCATTACTGTTCATATTTGGGACTACTACATTTCTCTTCTTTTATACAAGAGGAGATATTCGTATAGGAACAGATGAAAAAATAATCGATTTTAGTCAAACAGGAATGCTCGGGGCCAAATCGATTCCAGAATCCGCAAATATAAAAATAAATGGAGTCTTAACTGCAGCGACAGACACAAATATACCTGGATTAGAACCAGGCATATACGAAGTCGAGGTAGTTAAGCCTGGATATGTGCCTTGGAAAAAAGAAATAGAAATATTCCCACAGCTAGTAACTGATATCACAGCAGTACTTGTTTCAGAAACACCAAGACTAGAACCTTTAACTAATACGGGAGCAAGAGTCCCTACTCTAGCACCATCAGGTGAGCGTATTGCCTTTTTCGCTAAGGATCCTGAAGATCCAGGAGTTTGGGTTATACCCTTATCCGGACAAAGTCTAAACATCTTTGGCACCAACCCTAATTTGGTAATAGAAGACACACCTTTTGAAACTTATTCAAATGGTATTTCTATAATATGGTCACCAGACGAGACACAACTATTAATAGAAGTGGTTGCTACAGAGAACACAGATATTAATGACACAACAGTATCTAGAAAATATGTGCTAGATATACAAACCGGTACCGCACAAATAGTGGAAGATACCGAAAAATTATTAAACGATTGGAAGAAAGAAACAACAGAAAAACGACAAAGTGTCTTAGAGAATGCAGAACTTCCTGAAACAATTCTGCAAGTAGCTCTAGATGAAGAAACAGTATGGGCACCCGATAATAAAAAGTTTTTGTATAAAGAAAAGCTTGCAGGTAAAACAAATTACAAGGTTTACAACACAGAAACACCATTACCTGTAGGAGAAAAAGTAGAAACTACTGTACTCGTTATAAATGACACTGACAAACAACCTGCCGTAACATGGTATACAGATAGTTACCATTTAGTACTAACAGAGCTAGACTCAGAACAAATTGATAGAGGCACTGTAAGTTTAATAAGGATAGATGGTACAAATAAAACAGAAGTATTTAACAATACGTTAATGTCAGATAAGGTATATAGTGCACCCGGCGGAGATAAGTTAGTGATATTAACATCGTTCAAATCTACAGGTCAAAGCGATTTATATACAATTGGTATAAGATAGACTTTATACTACAACTATAGTGGATGTACTTCTTCTAATTTAGCTGTCACAATGAGTCTATTTAGTGTTGTGCCTGGAGGATCACATGTTTGTAGAGTAAGTGTAGGTTCTACAACAGATCTAGTAAGAGGGTAAGTGTCCCAACCATTCAATACTTCTTTATTTACTACTACATACTTGTAGTCGGATTCTTTGTAAAAAATATGAATAGTATCACCTATTTCAAGTTTGCGTGCTAAATTAAAAACACCTGCGTAACGACCTAGTTCCCAAAAGTTAACCGCAGAATGTGCAAACAGATATACATTACCTGGATTTTCAGATGGATAAGGGGATGTCGAGGCATGTGCCACTCCAGAACGCAAAGCCGCAAGATAATCTTCATCACTTGTGACTGAAACATCAGCAACAACAGGTGCCGATACACCTAGTTTCTCAATAACAATAGAAAAAGAGGTATTAGCAGGACGTAGATTAATATTTTGAGAAGTTAAATAACGTGCGAATACACTATCATTCTGAGCAGCAGAATCATTTAATACAAATTTTTGGTTACGAATTAAGCCCAAGCGATACCTTACCTCATCTAAAAATAAAGGTCCATAAGCCATGACTAAAAATAGCAATCCGAAATATATTAAAAATGTGGGAAGATAGGCATGTTTAAGTTTGGTTAATTCCTGCGTTCGTTTTTGCTTTTTTAGAGTATATAAATAATTCTTTTGCACAGTTTAAGTATACCCTAATTTGGTATCCCAGGTAGGAATCGAACCTACATCTCACCCTTAGGAGGGGTGTATTCTATCCGTTGAACTACAGGGACATAGCAAAACAATTATAACAACAGGTATTTTCTTTATGGTATACTTTCCAAGATATTTATGGAGAGGTGCAGGAGTGGCTTATCTGGCTGGTCTTGAAAACCATGCGTTCGCAAGGACACGAGGGTTCGAATCCCTCCCTCTCCGCCAAATTTTCATAACACCTACTAATAGGAATATAAGTCGTCATGAACACGTTTGTATTCAACAATTTCGTCAGCATTAAACCACATGCTAATTTCATGCTTTGCCTCATCGACAGAACCAGAAGCATGTATTAGATTATAGACGGTACGCTTAGATACGTTACCAAAAAGTGCGGAATCTAATGAAAAATCACCTCGGATACTACCAGGAATAGCGAGTGCAGGAATGGTATGGCCTACCAAAGATCTAACACGCTCTACGGCATGGATACCTTGAAATACTATAGCAAGTACAGGACCCGATTTTAGAAAATCTTTGTTCCACTCTTTAACCATGTTACCAATTTCTATAGGATCATCAGTACCCATTAATTCAATAACATCCACATTATATTTTTCACAATCTTTCAAGGTATTACCGCCTACTTTGGCTTTCCAAGAATCATCATCTGGGTAGTGGTTGGCAGCAAGTACCTCATCAGCTTGTACCAACTTTACTGCTACCATTTTTAAACCAGCACGTTCAAAACGATGCAAGATTTCGCCAACAACACCGCGTTTTACGGCATCAGGCTTCATTAAGACTAAAGTTTTTTCTGTATTCATAGTTCAGACAATATCAAATAACTGAGAGATAGTCTAGTTATAATATCTCTTCTTGTAGTTTAAAAGTATCATCAGCATATATGTTTAATATAGAGTATCTTGGTTTTTGTAATACGCTCTGTGATATGTTATTTATTCTAGAAGTTATTGCCCCAACCACCATGTGTTTGAGGGAAGATTTAACAGGATCAATATTTGTACTAGAAATATGTTGTTCGGCAGCAACTATTGCTCGCACATCTGAATCACGAATTATTTCCAATAACTCTAATGCCTGTTCTCTAATGAGTAAAACTTTGTTACCGTCACCATCATAACCCATGATTTTTTTACTAAAGGCTATATTGTCATCTGGATAATATAAAGGTTGGGATAAAAACACAAAATCAGCATCTACTATATCAGCTTTAAATTGTTGAATGGTTTCCGTATCTATAAGAGTATACTGAGCACTGTTATTCAACATGATAAATTTATAGCCCTTCAATGTAAATACATGATAATCATGACCAAATACTTGCTTAAAATTGTCGGGACCTACAGAATCATACAAATCACGATCTCCTGGTACGGCGTAAAAAGGTAATTTAGTAGCTTTTAGCAGGTCATAGGAAGCCTGTAACGCATCTAGTAATCCTAAATCCGTATGATCTCCCAAATGTATTAAAACATCTACATCATGAACTGTTGTTAATTGAATAAGGGCTTTATTGTAATTAATATTATCGCTGTGGCTATCAGCTAATACACCTACCGAAATAACAGGTTCTTCAGTATGTGGAATTTCCAGAGGGTCTTCAGAGACATGGTCAACGTCACTAGTATCTACTATGGTAGACACGTTGTCTGCATCCACAGTTGAGAGCTCAGTTTTCTGTATACGTGCAGCAAGCGCACCGGCAACTACACCTACTTGATGGCTAGATATACCCGCTTGTTCAAAGTAAGGAGACGACATTGTGACAAGACTAGTACTATTAAGCTCGGAAAGGGATTTTATAGAAAAGCTTATGCCCAAAATTAATGCAGTTAACACCGCTATAGACATAAATATCCTAATGCTACGCTTAAAAAACGATGTGGATTTGTTAGATTTGTTTCTGGACATACAAAATTATTATAACAAGATAAGATAGCATTATGTATCAAGATATACAGTCACAGTACCATGATTAGCAGTGCTGTAAATCTGAGTACCTAAAGTGTTAAGCAATAGTATAAGTGGCATATAAGGGTGTCCAAAATTGTTATCTATACCATAAGACAAAAATGCTATACGGGGATTGAGCATTTCATATAAAACAGGATCATAAGAATATTTTGATCCATGATGGGGAACTTTTAATATATCAACATTTCTTAGTATAGAATGCTCTTTCAGTATCGTACGTAATACAGTGCTATCAATATCTCCCGGAAAGAATAATAGAAACTGCTTAATTTTTAGTAAAAGAACAATGGATGTAAAGTTAGGATCATCATGACTATAACTTGCAGGAGGCCATAATGTTAATACCTCCAAGTCACCTATATTAAGGGTATCACCTTTATTAAGTGAATGTGTATGTATAACGTTTGCACTAGAGTATAAACTCTTTGTAAATCCCAAAACAGTCTCGTTAACGCTGTCAGTATCATTAAAATATAAATTTAGAACTTTACAATGATCTAACAATCTGAGTAACCCATCTACATGATCTGCATGAAAATGGGTAATAAACATATAATCAATGACACAGGATTTTGCATATATAGTCCTTAGAAAATAGCTGATATCATTCCCCGATCCACCATCAACTACTATTAAAGTATTATCTATATTTAATACAAATGCATCGCCTTGACCTACATTAACCATAGTTACGCTATCTCTAGAAGGATGTTTGAAATATAGGAAAGCCAATAGCCCTAGGAAAGTGGTGCTAAAGAATACACGCAGTAATAAACCTCTAGGCATATATGGGGGGTTTCCAAGAAAATATCAAACTTAGAGAAAATAAAATTAAATATAGGAGGCTTAAAGATTCAAAGGATAAATTAACAGGAACAACCAAAGATCTATATAATGCAAAATATGAAACATTTACCACAAAATATTCCAAAAAAAGTGATATTAAAAAAGCTATATAGGTAGATAGTGGTACAAATTTTAGGAAAGATAGTACTAGATATACCATAGACATTACGGTTACATGGGGTAATAACCATAAAACCAGAGTGTTAACTAGCACACCTATTATAGATATATATCCAAAATGAAAAATTAACAAAGGGGTTACAAATATCTGTGCAAATACGGTGCTTATAAAGTCATTATAAAGAAACTTATCTGTTTGTGGGGTAAGCAAAAGACCATAAGTAGCTAATACACTTAAGTGCATACTCATACTAAAAAGGCTAGGCGGATTTAAAAATATTAGAACAAATAATGTCATAAACAGTGTACGTATAGGTACTATAGATACCCCAAAGTACAAACTTATCTCTGAAAATGTGTACATAAACCAGGCACGCAATACTGGAGGGTTCATGCCAGAAATAACAGAAAATAACAGTGTACCTAAAATGGAAGTTAGGATTCTAAAACGTTTCCAAGGAACATGCATAATATTTTTTAATGTATGAGAAATTAAACTTACATTGTAACCTGAAGCAACTATAACGTGGACAACGCTTGTAAGTTTTAGCATGTCGTTAAACGTATGCAACCTAGGCAACAGATTTATACCAAAAGTTAAGCCCATAACAAGTTCATAATAAGGACTGGAAAAATCTTTCACATAGGCAGAATTTAAATAGTTATGAATAGCAGCATAATTAATGTGGAAATCTAAAAGATTTCTACAGCTATGCAAATCCATAAAACAGGTAGGTTTATGTACCAAGAGGAAGAGCAACAAATATAAAATAAGTAATATGAAATTATTATAATGATACGTCATTACTAAACTTAGCAAAGATATTACTAGGAACTTTTGTTTTTTCTAAAAACTCCTCAATGTTAGTATAAGGACGATGCTCAATTATACGAGCACTGTAAACCTCCCCTACCCCAGGCAGTGTCTGCAATGTTTCCTTTGTTGAATTATTAAGATTTATTTTCAGTTGCGGATTCAGGTTGGTATCTCCTAGGGGGTTTAATAAAGAACTGTTAGTGCGATCCCATATATAAGGTATATATATATGTTCACCATCACCAACGACAGTCGCAATATTTAATGTAGGCTCAAGTGTAGAAACATCGGCATAATCAGAATAACCCCCAGCAAGTTCTAATATTTCATATAACCGAGTACCTTGTTTTACTTTATAAACTCCAGGTATAGAAACTGCACCCGCAATGGAATAAGTTATATCGGTGTTGCTTGCATGAGAGTCAGAAGAAGAAGATTTGTAAATAACTTTAGTATCAGCTTCTAATACATCAGACATTAACATCAAATTTAGAAGTACACTTCCTATAACTAGCGCAACTAAAACCATAGTATTATGAGAGGTCCACTCCTCAATAGTTTGCTGTACCTTTTTATATCCATCCATGTGAGCATTAAATATTGTTTGAAATATTTTGCAATTATTAATTGTCTATTTAAAATAGACCTTCGGACAATACCCGCAAAATTAACGCACTATATTTGTAATTACACTACATTGAATTATTTACCGCACTTTTAACGCATCATATGGGGGGGGGAACAAAAATAATGTAAGGATGCAATGTTAGTCCTTGATAGCTTCTGCAAGTATTTCGTAGAATATGGGGTTCTTTTTAAGTGTCTTTATAATATTTATAAGCTTTTTCTTATGAATACTATAATAAACTTCCCTGCCCTTTTTAGTGCTTTGAAGAAATCCAGCAGCAGAAAGGACTCTTAGATGATGAGAGGCCAAATTTTCTTCTACATTTAAGTCCTCGGCTACTTTGCTTACATTTTTATCACCTTGGCTTAACATTTCCATAATTAAAACTCGATTATTATCCGACAAAGCTTTTGAGATTTTACGTGATTGCTGCATATGGATATAATACAACACTTATTGTAGCAATTGAAATAATAACAATTGGAATATGTAATGTACTCTTAGTGTTTTAAGTTTTCTACAGTATTTAAATACACGTGAACCTCGCTATTATCAACGTATATTACGCCATCTGTAATATCAAAACGCAAAGGTGACGCCGATTCAGTAGAAGTAACTACTAACACATAATCTTTAATTAGAGAAATGAAATTAGCGTGATAACCCAATATATCAAATT
>JAGQNX010000020.1 GCA_020427865.1 candidate division WWE3 bacterium | reverse complement strand
CTACAAACCGTATTTAATGAAATGATGGAAGGTCTTAATTACAAATCAATAAACAAGGCTGAGGGTGAAACATCTATAGCAAATATAGTAGACCTATTTATAGAATACGCATACGAAACAAAGGCGTCGGATATTCATATAGAGCCTTACGAAAACATTTCACAAGTGCGATTTAGATTAGATGGAGTGTTACATGATCAAGTGCAAATACCAAAAGATGTACACGAAAATGTGGTTTCTAGAATTAAGGTGTTAGCCAAGCTTAGAACAGACGAACATTTAAGTGCCCAAGACGGTAAATTACGTAGAAAAATGGAATATGAAGATTTAGATATTCGTGTATCTATATTGCCCCTAGTGGAAGGCGAAAAATGCGTACTCAGATTACTGGCCTCTCACGGTAAAGATTTTTCGCTCAGCGAACTGGGTATGGACGAGCAATCACTAGAAAAAATTACTAAGGCTTATTCGAACCCCCACGGAATGATTTTAACCACAGGTCCTACAGGTAGCGGTAAAACCACTACCAACTATGCAGTTTTAAAAATGCTAAATAAACGAGAAGTAAACATAACAACAATAGAGGATCCAGTAGAGTTTGATATAGAAGGCGTAAATCAGATTCAGGTTAACCAAAAAACAAATTTAACATTTGCAGCAGGACTAAAATCTATATTACGCCAAGATCCAGATATTGTCCTAGTAGGGGAAATTCGCGATGCCGAAACTGCGGGAATTGCAATAAATGCAGCAATGACAGGACACTTGGTTCTTTCTACATTACATACAAACGATGCAGCTACCACATTACCAAGATTAATAGATATGGAAATAGAACCGTTTTTGGTTGCGTCGACAATAAACATAATAGTTGCTCAACGTCTTGTAAGAAAAATTTGTAACAAATGTAAAGTCTCTAAAGAAGTTCCTGTAAAAGAGCTCGAGGCTAAACTACCCAAAAATTTAACGAAAAAGCATTTTGGTAAAAAGAAAACACTAACTATATACGAAGGAAAAGGTTGTGCTGTATGTAATCATACAGGGTACTCAGGACGTTTGGGCATATTTGAACTTTTAGAAATAACACCAGAAATCAGAGAATTAGTAATGCAAAAGGCAAATGCAGATGTGCTTAGAGAAGCAGCTATAAAAGAAGGAATGATCACAATGTTAGAAGATGGTATTAAAAAAATAGCAAGTGGGGCTACAACGGCTGCAGAAGTATTAAGAGTCACACGTACAGAAGCGTAGCGAGTATATGAAAATAAGACTAAAAGACACCGAAAAACTAGATTTTATAACTAACATGCAAACTTTTGTAGCATCAGGAGTACCACTACTTGAAGGAATAGAAACACTAGAACAAGAAGCACATCATAGTACACAAAGGTTATTAACACATCTAAAAGGTGATATTTCAGAAGGTAGAACAATAGCGGATAGTTTAGAAAACACAGAAGGGGCTTTTAATACCGTAATAATAAATTTAATAAGAAGTGCAGAACTATCTGGCACATTAGAGCAAACACTAGAAAGTATAAAAGAATATATTAAAGAAACTATGGAGTTTAAAGCTAGGATTCTAGCAGCACTTATGTATCCTATGGTTATAATGGGTGTTTTTGTATTAGTTTTTGGTGTTATTTTGTTTTTTGTTATACCTAGAGTTGCACAAGTTTTTGCTAAGCTTAAGCTAGAACTACCTATAACAACAAGAGCCCTTATTTTTTTATCACATTTTGTTACTACAAATACCGTATTATTCTTTGCCATAGTAGCAGCACTAATCGGTTTAGTTGTAGCATTTTATTATTATAAAAAAACACAATTAATAGAATTTATTTCTACATTACCTGGAATTGCTACTTTAACACGTACTATAGATTTATCGCGCTTAACAAAAAGCTTAGGATTACTCCTTCAAAGTGGCATACCCATCGTAACAGCAATAGAATATATAGAAAATGAAATGTATAGCAAAAGCATCAAAGAGGCACTTGCTAAAACGAAGACTTTTGTACTTGATGGGGGAAAACTCTCAGAGGGCTTTAAACAAAGCAGCAAATATTTTCCTCCAACGCTAATCACATTAACAAAAGCAGGCGAGGCAAGCGGAAAGCTAGAACAAACAATGAGTGAAATGTCTTCTAGATTTTCAGAAAAAGTTACCAAAAATTTAAAGACCATAACAACATTAATGGAACCCGCAATGCTAGTAATAATAGGGTTCTTAATAGGTGGAATAATGTTGTCAATAATCGCACCTATATACCAGTTGATTGGAAGCATAGGAGTTAGATAAATAAAATAGTAAAACCATGATATGCCAATGGATTCAAAAAGCAGTAAAAAACAACAATGGATTTACACTAGTAGAAGTGTTAATTACAATGGGGATTTTTACAATTTTAGTAGCCACAGCTAGCATTAACCTTTTAAAACCTATACAGTCAAATAATACAGGTACATCAATAAGCGAAATAGTATCAAATGTTAAGAGCCAACAAAGCCGCTCTATGCGTGGGGATTTGGATACGTCGGCGTTTCCTGATAGCTTTGGTGTAAGATTTGAACAAACCCAATATATAATTTTTAAGGGGGACCTATATTCCCCTTTAAATCCAGATAATGTAGCAAAAGACCTTCCACCAACGCTAGCCTTTCAAAACATAAACTTGCCAAACCAAAGTATAATATTTAGCCGAGTTAGTGGAGAAGTTGTGGACTACAATGCTGCAACAAATTCTGTAGATATAGTAAGTGAAGATGGAAATAACTATAGAATAACCGTAAATAAAATTGGAGCTTTAGATGTCACACAACTTTAATACGCAAAGAGGGTTTTCTTTAGTCGAAATATTAATAACAATAGGTCTTGCCGCAATATTGCTACCCGTTTTTTTAACAAGCATGGTAAGTATAAGAGATTCTAGACCTTATCGCGAAAAACGACTTAGAGCGTCTAACTTTATGCAAGAGTGTATAGATGCAGTTTATTTAGCAAAGGAAGAAGGTTGGAGCAATGTAGCTACCGTAGGAACCTACTATCCCACAATTACTAGTAATACATGGCAACTGGCTGCAGGATCCCAAACTATTGATGACTTTACACGCGAGATAGTCATTGAAGATGTGTATCGTAATTCAAACCTAGATATCGTAACCAGCGGGGGTATATTAGATAAATCTACAAAAAAGGTTACAGTAAATGTGGATTGGACGCTTCCAAACAACGGGCAAGTTACGTCCACTTTTTATTTAACACGCTATGCAAATAACACATCGTGGACTCAAACAACAGACAACAGTTTTAGTAGCGGCTCTGGGACAGGAATAGTTTATACAGCAGTGGGGGACGGTGAGGTGCAACTAGCAACAGGAACAGCAACATCTTGGGCAAATCCTGCAAATGTGGGCACTTTTAGTGGAGATGGCACTGGAGATGGTAAAAAATTTACAATAATTGGCAATTATGGGTACCTAACACAAGAAACCACTTCGGGGCACGAATTTACTATTATAGACGCAACAAATCCTATAGCATTAACAAAAATAAGTGGAGTAGAAATAGGTAATATTGTATATGACATGGTGATCGACGGAAACTACGCCTATTTGGCAACGGGTGTAAACAACGCCGAGCTAACTATAATAAATATAACAAATAAAAATGCACCTACAATTGTTGGAACACGCGATTTAGGAAACAACAAGGACGCATTTGCAATTGCAAAATCAGGCAATTTTGTGTATGTAGCAAAAGACAGCTCGGGAGGAAGTGCAGAAATGTACGTAGTAAATGTTACAAACCCTGCATTACCTTTAGAAGTAGGGAGTTATGAAAACGGTGCAGATGTAAACGACATAAAAATAGAAGGCAATTATGCATATTTAGCTACAGACAATTTAGAAACTGTAATATTAAATATTACGGTACCTGCAGCACCTACACTTGCAGGTTTTTATGATTCCGCAGGTGGTGCAAATGGAGAATCAATAGTGGTTAGTGGAAGTTATGCTTATTTAGGTCTTGCAAGTGGTACTGGAAATGACTTTGAGATAGTTAACATATCCAACCAAGCATCACCCACACTTGTTGGAGGTTACGATGTAGGAGGCACAGTAACAGGTATAAACATAATAGGTAATTATGCCTTTTTATCTACATCTAATGGTTCCGCAGAATTTACAGCGTTAAACATTTCTAATTTGGCGTCACCCAGCTTAGTTGGAACATTTAACCTAGATACTAGTGACGATATATTTGTGCAGGGTAACTATGCCTATATGGTGAATAACAATAGCAATGAAATCCTTATACTAGAGGGAGGCACAAGTGGAGGTTTATACGAAACATATGGAGAATATACTTCTGACAGACGTAACGCAAATGCAACCGTAACATGGAATTATATAGATTTTATTTACCAAGAGCCTGCAGGTACAGACTTTAAACTACAAGTAGGTCTTAGCACTGATGATGTTACCTATACATATGTAGGACCCGATGGCACAAGTGCAACCTACTATGAAGATCCAGGACACATACCATTAAATGTCAATGAAGCTCGTTATTTTAAAATTAAAGCTTTCTTCTATGGCGACGGCACTGCAACACCAGTATTAGAATATTTTAGTGTTAATTACTTACCATGAGAAATAAAGTACTTACAACTAAACTAAACAATAAAGGAGTTACTATAGTTGAAATGCTAATTTATTTAGGCTTATTGTCTATACTGCTAGTAGTATTTACAGAACTACTAGTTTCTACGTTAGATTTGAGGCAAGAAGTTGATACAGTATCAAGTTTAGAACAAGACACCGCATTTATTGTTAGCAGAATAAGTTATGACTTAAAGAGAGCGGATGCAATTACATTTCCCGCAAATGGAGGTAACTTAGGTAACAGGCTAACACTAACCATTGGAGGTACAACGTATCAATACGATTTAAGTGGTACAAATTTACAACTTGCTGACGCTACAGGCACGCATAATGTAAACGGAAACCAAACACAAATATCTAACTTAAACATCTTGCGTTTAGGAAACTCCGCAGCACATGATGCTATACAATTAAGTTTTACACTAACCACTGTAGGACAGGTACGTGGGGAACAACGTCAAATAGATATTTCTACAACAATAGGCACAAGATGATAAAGATAAATGAAAAAGGATCAGCTTTAGTAACACTTTTAGTATTTTCAACTATAGCTCTAGTAATAGTTACAACAGGAGTGTTAATAACTATAAATAGTACAGCAGATAACGTGGGCTATTACACACAAAGTCAAATGTACGCAATGTTAGAAGGAGGAGCCGAAAATGCAATTATGCAAATTATACGAAATCATAAGTATACAGGTGAAAGCTTATCAATAGGTGGGGGAACTGTT
>JAGQNX010000019.1 GCA_020427865.1 candidate division WWE3 bacterium | reverse complement strand
TCGAATCCCCCTCTCTCCGCCAAGTATGTTACCATATTCTTATGGGAGTTGTTTTTTTTATACTCATTATTTTTCTTGTAGCCTTAGCAATGGTTTTTATCCTCTTTACTAAGAAAAAATACGTAGTAGCTAGTATTTTATTATTAGTGCTTGTTTTATGTAGTGTGTATATGGTTCTTTATTCAAGTGATTTATTATTTAAGCTAAATTTTTAAGTCTTTTTTAAATGACCACTAAAGAGTTTAAAAATCATATTTTAAGCACATACTTTGTTGAAGTTCCCAATATTACTACTCGTGCAATGTTTGGAGGTTATGCTTTGTATAAAGATGGGATTATTTTTTCTTTGCTAACCTCAGATAATAAATTGTATTTTAAAGTAGATGCTTATAGTGCTAAAGAATATGCCGAACTTGGCGGTGAACCTTTTGTATATCAACATTTTGGTAAAAAGCCTGCACAAATGCCTTACTACACTGTGCCTCAGTCTATATTAGAAAATCCTAAAGACCTTCTTTCTTGGATTGATACTGCCCTAGAGGTAAGTAGAAACTACAAGTCAAAATAGTTATTTTACAGTTTGTATTACAGCTTGTTTACTGTGCACTTTAACCTTGTTTGGGTTAGCTTCTCTAATTAGCCCTAATGCCAATGATTCCATTGGGTCAATTAGTGGAATTCCGTATATTTCTGTTTGAGGTAATGCTAGAGGAATTTCGGTGCATCCTAATATTATTGCTTGTGCTCCCTGGTCTTTTAGCATTTTTGCAAACCTCTCAAAGTTTTCTCTTGCTTTTTCTGTTACAGGAAACTGTGCTTTTATTCCCCAACTCGTATTGCATATCGAATCATGTACTTGTTCTTGTATGTCTTCTTCTACTTCAATCAGTGAGTATCCAAGTGGTTCTAGGGTTTTTCTATATGTACCTATTTTTCGTGTGCTTGATGTGGATAGTAATCCTACCCTGCTTATTTCGGGGTATTCTGTTGTAATTCTGCTTACAGTTTCTCCTATCATATCTACAAATTTAATTTTAGGTTCCATTTGCAGTATAGCTTCTTTAATTGGGTTAATTATTGAAGGTGCATGTACATTATTACAAGGAATTCCAAAAACAATACCTTTGTTGGTGTAATCTGCTACATGTTTTGCAATTTCTGCTGTTCTTATTAATCCTAATGCTGGATTGTCTCCAATACCCTCTAGTAGGAAAAGGTTTCTATCTGAAATGTCGCTGGATCTAGAGAAGTGATGGACTTCTAAATGATCCTGATCTGTACCATTTGTTAGCGTGTTTTCAATTATCTTTTGGTGTAATATCACGCCAGCCATGGGTCCAACGCCCCCACCTATTCCTATAATTTTTTCATATGTCATATAATTATATATATCTTTGTTAATTTTTTTTGAATTTATCCAGACTGCATCATACCATTCCGAATAAAAAAAACAACTATTAGGTATATCCTATAATACGCGGAATTTCTTGCTGATTGCTAAGCCAACATATGCATGCTATACACAGACTAGATGCAAAATGATCCCATAGAAGAAATTAAACAACGCTTAGACATTGCAGATGTAATTGGTGGGTATGTTTCCTTAAAAAAATCAGGTAGAAATTATAAAGGGAATTGCCCGTTCCATGGTGAAAAAACACCTTCATTTATGGTTTCTCCAGATATGCAAATTTATAAATGTTTTGGTTGTGGCAAAGGTGGCGATATATTTAGCTTTATTAAAGAAGTAGAAGGTGTAGAGTTTAATCAAGCTTTAAAAATTTTGGCAGAAAAAGCAGGCGTTACTTTAACTCAAACCTACTCAGATCCTAATTCCGAAAAAAAAGAACTAATATTTAAATTAAATTCTATTGCTGCACAGTATTACAGCTATATTTTACTCCAGCATTCTGCAGGTAAGGAAGCTCTTACATATGTAAAATCTCATCGAAAGCTGAAACCCAAAACTATAGAAGAATTTAAGATTGGTTATGCACCATCCCAGTGGGGTGCTTTGTATGATCTTTTGGTTAAAAAAGGATATTCTCCCGAAATTATTGAAGAAGCTGGACTTTGTAGTAAAAAAAGTAGTGGTATTGGGTATATAGATAGATTTAGAAACCGAATAATGTTCCCTTTAATAGATATTAACGGCAAAATTGTAGGCTTTAGTGGCCGTATATTTGACCCTGAAGATAAAGGTCCTAAATATATGAATACTAGCGATACACTTGTGTTTAATAAATCAGCCTTTGTATATGGGCTTGATAAAGCTCGTCTTTCAATAAAACAAGAAGGTGCTATTTTTGTTGAAGGCTATATGGATGTAATTAGTGCGCATCAGGCAGGTTTAAACAATGTAGTTGCAGTTTCTGGCACCGCATTAACTCAAACACAACTTAAGATTCTTTCAAGATATACCAAAGATCTTACATTTGCTTTTGATTCTGATTCTGCAGGTATAAATGCCGTATTTAGAGCTGTAGATTTGGCTGAACGTGATGGTTTTAATCTTAATATCACTCTTTTTCCTAAAAAGTACAAAGATCTAGATGAATATTTGCAAGAAAAAACTAAGTCTGACGCTAAAGAATTATTTAAAAACTCGTTGTCGGTATATGATTTTTTTCTTTTAATTACCGTAAAAAACCAAGATAAAAACACTGCTGCAGGTAAACGTGCTATTGTGAACGAATTATCTAAACTTTTTAAACAGTTACGTGACCCTATAACTATTGATCATTATTCTAAAAGAGTGGCTGAGATTTTAAATATCGACGAACATACTATTAGAGAAGCCTTTACTTCAGGTAAGGTGCTAGAAACTTCGTTTGGAATTGAAGCTTCTTCTATTTCGACATCCAAGGATTATTTTGCAGTCCATACTGTTAAATTATCTAAAGAATCTGCCGAATCCTATATGCTTGCCCTACTACTTAAAGCTGATCTTGACATATCCCAAACAATAGTCTATAAATTAGGGCAGCGCGACTTTACAAACCCTGCCATCCAAGATATATTTAAAGAGCTGAAAGAGTATCTGCTAGGTAGAAAGCGTAAATTTGAAATTTCGCATTTCAAGAATCGCTTTAAAGAAGAAACTGCAGAGCTTGTTTCGGATTTGTATCTTTGGGACGTGTCTGCTGTAACAGATAGCGAGGAAATCTTTCTACGAGAACTAGATACTACCTATAAGAGGTTAAAAACAGTTTCGTTAAAAAGAGAGTTGAAAAGCCTAGCTGAAAAAATAAAGCAAGCGGAGCTCACAAATGATGCAAAAGCGCTAAAACTACATCAAAATAAGTTCAAAGAACTATCCCAAAAATTAAAATAGTTATTATTTAAAGGTTAAAGTAAATGGCAAAGACTACCGCTACTGGTAAATCTAAAACAAAAACAACGCAGAGTACCGAAGACCGTAAAGTTAAAAAACTACTAACTCAGGCTAAACGCCGTGGTTATTTAACTATAGACGAAGTTCTTTCGGTCATCCCCTTTGCGGAAGACGAAATCGATTCTCTAGATACCTTATATGACAAACTAATAGAGAATAGTATTGATGTCTTTGACACACGTTCTGCCAAAGATGCTGCAGCTATTCGTGATGCTAGCGAAGATATAGATGTTTCTAAAATTAAACTCGATAAAACTGTATCTTCTGATCCTGTTCGCATGTACTTGCGTGAAATAGGTAAAGTATCACTTTTAAATGCGGATGAAGAAATTGTTCTGGCAAAACGTACCGAAGTATTTAAACTTCACAACGCAACTAAAGATCTTAAAAAGGAACTCGGCCGTGAACCTACTGTAGAAGAACTTGCCGAAAAAGCAAGTACTGAAGTGGATTACGTCCCCGAGATTAAAGCCTTTTCGGAAGAAGTTACTATGCGTGAATGTATAGAAGCTGAACGTAAGCTTACCCAAGCAAACCTACGTTTAGTTGTTTCTATTGCAAAACGTTATATGGGTAGAGGTTTATCCTTTTTAGACCTAATTCAAGAAGGTAACATAGGCCTTATGCGTGCTGTAGAAAAGTTTGACTGGCGTCGTGGATTTAAGTTTTCTACATATGCTACTTGGTGGATTCGCCAAGCTATTACTCGTGCTATTGCAGATCAGGCCCGTACTATTCGTATCCCTGTACATATGATAGAAACAATGCAAAAGTATAAAAGAGTAGAGCGTCAATTAGAACAAGAACTTAATCGTCCTCCTACACCTGAAGAAGTTGCTAAGGTAATGGGAATTGAAGACGATAAAGCTCATGGAATTGTAAAGATTTCACAAGAAACAACTTCTATAGAAACTCCTGTAGGTAAAGAAGAAGACAGTCGCTTAAAAGACTTTATTAGAGATGACACTTCTATGTCTCCGTTTGAATCTGCAAGTCATGAGCTTCTTAAAGGTCATATAGAAGGTGTGCTTGATACTCTTAATCCTCGTGAACGTAGAGTATTAGAACTTAGGTTTGGACTACGCGATGGTAGATCCAGAACACTAGAAGAAGTTGGTAAAGAATTTGGGGTAACACGTGAGCGTATCCGACAAATCGAAGCTAAAGCGTTACGCAAGTTGCGCCATCCTTCTAGAAGCAAACGCTTAAAAGATTACCTGTAGTAGGTACACTAAGCTAAAACGCTATTATTTAGAAGACCTCTTATTGCAAGGGGTCTTCTTGTTTTTAAAGCTATTAAATTTATTTTTTAGTTGCTAATACAAGACCGCCATACAATCCACCTGTATCCCCGAGTACTGCCCGTTTTAGTTTAAAATCGTTAGGAAAATACTTGTTTATGTTGTGTAAGTGTTCTTCTATATTCTCTATATTTAGTACGTTTAACGTAAGTCCCCCACCTAGAACAATAATATTAGGGGACCACATTAGCATTACGTTATAAATACCTGTTGCTGCCGTTTTTTCTATTTCTTCCCAAAAGGTTGAATCCTTTATAGAAGTAGCTTCACCTCCTTCGGCTTTTTGCCTTATTTTTCCACATACTAATTGTTCAAAAGTCTCGCTAGTAGTTGCATTTAAAATATGATGTCCCGGTTCGTGTCCATATGCACTTGGTGCAAGTTTACCATTTAGGATTAAAGATCCCCCTACACCTGTACTTATGGTAATGTACGCAACTATTGATTCCCCTTTGCCTGCACCGTAATATGCTTCTCCAAGTCCAACAAGTGCCGCATCATTTTCTATAAATATCTTTTCGGTAGAAAACTCTTTAAATAAGTCTTTATATAGAGGTTGCTGTTCCCATTGTGATAAATTTGTAGCTTTTGTTAGTTTAGTTTTTTTAGAGTTTAAAACTCCAGGGACTCCTAAACTAACGCTCTGTGGTTTAGCTCCTGCCAGCATTTTGTTGGCTTGCGTTATTAGTTCTTCCATTCCAATTTTATAATTTTGGTTTGTTTGAAAAATTGCAGGTTCAGAAAATCCCAAACCATCATAAGAAACCGCAACGCGTGTTTTTGTTCCTCCGATATCGATTAATAAATGCATACTGCCATTTTAGCAGATTAGATCTTACTTAGAACTGCGCAAATGAATATACCGTTTTATATTTATCGCTATAGATCAAAACAAATTTTACTTCTTGTGGATCTACTGCATTGGGCAGGGTATAGTAAATATCTCCTTTATTTGCAGCTAGAGTTCCCATATTCTCCCAACCTTCTTCTATTGATGTTGCGGTATAAACTTTTAGATCGGGTCCTTCGTTGGTAGTTAAATCATTGAACACCAAATAGTTTGTGTCTTCCATTTTAACTAATTTAACTTTACCCGTAGCTGGGCTAACTCTTGGTTGTAAATTAGTTTCTTTAATAGTCTCATAATCTCCTTTTAGTTTTTCATTTCTATATTTAATTACAGACTTTGCGGCTAGAGTTTCTTTTACAAAATCTTGATACATAACAGAGTTTACGTTTGCAGTGGTTATAAAATCGTTAAATCTGTCCTTATTTTGTATATCTAGCTTTGATACTTTAGATGTAAGATTGTAAATTGTTTCTTGTTTTTTTATATTTTTAGAGAGTACAAACACAGATACTATTAGCAAAACAGTAATAGTAAAAAGGGCTACAAGAAACAGCTTATCGGATTCCGAAAATAAGTATTCCGTTCTCTTATTTTTTGCCACTTTTGAATTTTTTACGGGTTTTTTAGTTGGTTGTTTTTTTGTAGGCATTTGAATCCTTGTAAATTATTACTTTCTTACTGTGCCTTTCACTATGGCACTTATAGTTACTGTTACGGCATCTGTAGGTTGCCCTGCACTATGGCTATATGTTGTGTTTACAACATTTACTGTTGCTGTATTTGGAACATATTTTGCTTTTTCTTTCTTTGCTGCTTCTAACATTATTGATTCTTTTTCGTTTTCTAAAATATCTAAAGCTAATTTATAGGCTTTGTTTCTTTCAACATCTGTAGCAATATTTGAAGTTAAGCTTTGCCCCCCACTGTTAAGAAGTTCTGTAACTTCCAACGAATAATTGATTCTGTCTATTGTGACTGTAAGCTTATCTGTAGGTTGTAGGTCAAATCTACTACCTATATATACAGATTCTGCTTCTACTTCCATATAACAGTTTGTACATGATGTTTTGTCTGACAGTTTTAGTGTTTCTTTAAGTACATATTCTGAGTTATTAGAGTTGCCTTTAACTACCGTGCCCTTTTCTATTGTGCCATCTCTATTAGCTAACGCTGCTCTTACCTTTATAACCGCTTTTGTTTCTACTGTAGCTTTATTTATAGTTTCCACACTTGCACTTCTTGTTACCTGTGTATCTAAAACATATTTTTGGATATTAGGATCATAATCCGGTGGTGGGTCTATTGATACTGCTGGTTGCGTTGTTTCTACTAGGGGTAATGGTACATTGCTTATAGGGTTATTTGTTTTAAGAGAATATAAATAATAACCTCCCCCAGCTAACATTATTCCTACAATTATTAATACGGGTAATATTGCAAAACCTTTTTGCATATTTTTAGTGTACCTTATTTAACTTTGTTCCTGTAGTAACCTTTTTGTTTCGTTTTTATAGCTTTCCACATTAGGCTGATCAAATGTGTTTACATTAAACAAACATCCTAGGTACATCATCTCTAACATTTTAAATTGCATAAATCTCCCTAAGTTCTCTTCTGCAATATCCTCTAATATTATTTCCATAAATGGAATTTGTTGTTTTTTAAACGTAGCAGCTAAACCTCCATATATTGCATCCATAATATTTTGGGTAGTCTTGTTTTCTAGAGGTACTACTTTTGTATCTAAAGGCATATACGTTGGTAAATCTACTTTTGTATGTTTATGTGCACCCCCAATAAGTGTAAAGAATTTATTTTTTGGTCCTCCTAAATATAATTGACCCATTGAATGCAAGTCGGTTGATCCAATAGAAACTGTTGGAGTGATTCCGGTATTTATTTGATTACCCTGCATATCAAACTCTTTACCTATACTTTCACCCATAAGTTGTCTATACCATTTTCCTAGAGATTCCAGCTCTGGATGAAAAAAGAAGTTATCGTTAATAACTTTTCCTTGACCATAGTGTTCAAAAAGTAGTGCTGCAGAGACTGTTGCCGGATTTGATTCTAAATCGGGGTTAAGGCAACTTTGCCTAGTGTTCATTGCACCTTCCACAAGTCCTAAAATATCGACATTTGCACATGCTAGTGGGAAAAGCCCTACTGCTGTAAAAACCGAATATCTTCCACCTACCTTATCTGGAACTGTAAGTGTTGCTATACCAGCGTCTTGTGCTGCAATCCACAAAGGTGAATTATGCATCGTTGTGATTACTGTTCTATCTTTAAAATTAGGCACAACACTTTCTATTAGTTCCATATTTGCTAACGTTTCTGTAGTTTTACCCGATTTTGTTATTACATTTATTAACACTTCTTCTGGATTGATTATGCTTTTTGTTAAAAATTTTAAAATGTGACTTAGTTGATCGGCATCATTTGTGTCTACAAATATAATCTTTGGAAACCTGTTTGGTTCCAGTAAGTCTGTATATCCATACAAAGCGTCGTATATAGCTTTTGTTCCTAAACTAGATCCTCCTATACCAACATCTATAATATATTTGAGTTGTGATGAGGTTTTTTTAGCCTTCATTTCCATTACCGTAGATATATTTTGTTGATCAAAAGGTAAGTTTATAGAACTTTCAGCTTCTGAATATTCTGTATGCGTTGTAACATGTACCAATTTTTCGTGATACTGTCTTAATTTTGACAGATGTTGTTGTATTTTGGAGTTATCTAGCTGGGCAGATTCCAGATACCTTAGTTCCATAAATTTAGTTTACACTATTTTTTTGCTAATTAAGCTATGTTGTTTTAGCTCTTATGTTTTTTGCTATTATATACATATGTCCAATGCCGATATGGTGACTAGTCTTATTCCTTCTAAAAGCACTTCATTTTTCAAAGGGTTTTTTTTACTTCCTAAACTAAAAGAATACCAAGAAAAAAGAGTAGCTATTCAAAGACTTATAGAAGAGAGTCATGCTGACCTAGATTATTTTATACTGCTTATTTTGGCCACTATAATAATTACTATTGGGCTTGTACAAGATAATACTTCTATTGTAATAGGTGGTATGTTAATTGCACCTTTGCTTTCTTCTGTTTTAGCTTTTGGGCTTAGCTTTGTTACTTATAATTTAATGTCTATAGTGAGGTCTTTTTGGACGATTTTTAGATCACTTTTAATTGCAATGTTTGTGTCTTTTGTTGTTGCTAAGTTTATTGAAATACCCGACCCTTATAATTCGGAGATAGTATCGCGCTTAAATCCTACTTGGGTTTATGTACATTTTGCATTGGTATCTGGATTTGCAGCTACCTATTCATGGGCAAAACCTAAACTTTCCGAAACGTTGCCTGGTGTAGCTGTAGCTGTGGCTTTGTTACCCCCTGTTTGTGTAATGGGTATTGCACTTGGTATAGAAGATCAGCTTATGCTTAAAGGTGCTTTTTCTACTTTTATTGTAAATTTTTCGGGTATAGTCATTGCCGCTATACTTACCTTTACTATACTGCGATTTGACAGACTAAAAACAGTTGAAGCTTTAAAGGTTCAAGAAGAAGCTGCCTCGGCGTAATTAGCTAAGTTTAGGGTAGTATACGTTGTATTTGTAGGGAAATTTAAAACTCCTTTTGAATATTGCATCGCTAGTTGATACTCTTGCCAAGTTGGTACAGCTAATTTTGTGTACGCACGTATAAATGCTTCTTTATAACGTTTGGGGGTTTTTGATAATTGACTTCTTTTTTCTAGTACTTCATTTGCTCTACGGTTTCTTTTTTGTTCTCCAAACATACCTTTGTTTACAGGCCACCCAAAAGTATGTTCATGTACTCGGTCTATTAGCATTCTTTCCCAGCTTATAGCATCATAAGGTTCAAAAAAATCACCTTGGGTTAAAGCACGTCTTAAATATTGTATAAGTTCTACATTGCCTGAGACTATTTCATCTGGGGCAATAAGGATTTCAAAAACATCAGTTGGTCTAGTAAAAGAAATATTTCCATAAGGTAAGCGTTCTTCCAGAAAGTAGGGATTAAGATTTATCAAAAAGTGTGCAGATCTATAGGGGGATCCAACAATATGTTGTTTATCAAACCAAGCTCTAAGAGCACGTAAATCAGTTTTACCAAAAGCAATTACTAAGTAATCTGCATCTGATTCTGGTTCTACTGCCCATCTTGTGCTTCCTACCGGTATTGCTGCCGCGTATACATCTGGGTGTTCGTCTGCAAAACATTTCATTATTCTATCTGCTGAAGGCTTATTTGTACGTCTAAATGTTTCTAAGGCAGGAGTTACAAGTGGGTGATTCCATATTGTGCCTGCAAAGGTGCTTATGCTCATATAAGCTTGTTCTGGAGTTATGTCACACTCTGGTCTTCCCACCTCTTTTTTTCTTTTTAGGGTTCTATTAATATGTTCATAGTCATCTGGAAAATGTTCAGTCATTTTAGGTACAATTTAATTTTGTGTCAGGGATTATAGCATTTTGTTAGGTTTATATATTGTGTACAATACCTTTATGTCAGTTGTTTTAATTGGTATTATCTTTTCCACCATTTTTCTTAGCCTTTTATCTTTTCTTGGTGCTTTGAGTCTTTTATTTAAAGCTAGGGATACCGCTCGCCTTATACATTTGCTAGTTGCTTTAGCTGCAGGCACTTTGCTTGGAGACACTTTTTTACATCTAATGCCCGAAGGAGTTGAAAGTATGGAACCTTCAACTTTCTTTGGTGTAGTTCTTTTTTCTTATGTTGTATTCTTTTTAATAGAAAAGATTATTCATTGGCATCACTGTCATGAGGGTGACTGTGACATACATTCTTATGGTTATATGAGTCTGCTTGGAGATGGTATTCATAATTTTATTGATGGTATTATCTTAGCTGTTGCGTTTGTTTCTTCACCTTATTTAGGTGTAATAACTACATTTGCCATTGCCTTGCATGAAATTCCTCAAGAATTGGGTGATTTTGCAATTTTAATCAAATCGGGGTTTTCTAAGAAGCGTGCTTTGTTTTTAAATTTTGGTGCTGCACTTCTGTCGGTTATAGGTGGTATTGTTGGATATTTTGCGATAATTTCGGCTAACGGCTTAGTACTCTACCTTTTACCGCTTGCATCTGGTGCTTTGTTATACATTTCAACTACCGATTTAGTTCCTGAGTTACGTTTTGAAAAGTCGCCAACAGAAATAGCTGAAAATTTTGCAATGTTTTGTTTGGGTATTTCATTAATGTATGCATTAATGTTTTTTGGGCTTTAATTACTGTTTATATAGGTCTAGGTATTTTTGACCAAGTTTGTTTATAGCCTCTTTATTTTGTGTTTTATCCCAGCCATAAAATATGTCGCTTGAATTATTTTTACCTCTGTAAGATCTGTCTTCCCCGCCTAAAAACCAAAACCATCGAGTTATACCCTCTTGTTTGTATACTTTTATGATTTTTTCCATGTACTCCACTTGGTTATACGGTAAAGTTGTTGCTTTTTCGTTACAATCTTCAAAATACTCGGCGTTTTGGTTAGCATTCTGATTACTGTCATATTGTGGTCCACAAGTTTCTCCAAGCAAGCTAAATTCTGTTATCCAAATTGGCTTGCTTTGCATGCCTTTATAACTTAGATAGCGTTTAATCGATTTAATTTGTTGGGTTGCCTCATTTATTGCAAGGTCTGTATCTGTACCTGCATTTCCATAATTAGTCTGGTCTGGGTAGTTATGTATGTTTATCCAGTCTATTTGGGGGTATTTATTATATTTAATTTTGTAATATTCAATAAATGTATGAAGCCACGCATTGTCTTTAAATAATTGTCTTTCGTTATCATTATTATTTAGAGTGTTTTTAATCTTAGTAAAATCTCTATGCGAAGTAAGTGACTTAAACTTTTGTTCTCCTATAGTTTGATGAAAAGTTAGATCCTCAATCTTACAGGTATGACAGCTAACCCCGGGTGTTAGTTCCTGAACAGTACCTTCTTGTTTTTCTTTTACCTTGTTAGTATTTTCGCCCTCAAATATAAATTTCCAGTATTTGTTGCCTCTTGTAACAATTTCTACAATATTACCGTTTTGCTTTGTAACTGTTCTTGTGTCAAAGGTACATATGTTGTTTGTGTTTACCGCATGTTTGCATGGTCCTTCTTTATAACGTTTTACTGTTTTTAGTTCGATCCCTTCAGGTTTACTTCCTCCCCATAGTTGTTCTTTATAAAATAACCAATATTTACCATTTGCTGTTATTGATTCTATAAGTTTGCCTTTATTTAAAGTTAGATTTCGGGAATCAAAATGACAGTTGTTTTTAGGTTGATCTTTACAAGGACCGTTTTTATATCTTTCAATGCTGTCTAAATATATACCTTCCCATTTGGAGTTTCCCCATAGATTTGAAGTTACAAAGTTCCAGTACTTTCCATTTACTGTAATGGTTTCGACCAAGTCTTTGTTTATATAGGTTACGTTTTTTGTGTCAAACTTACATTGACCTTCCTTTTGATCTTTACAAGGGCCTTCTCTATATCTGTGAATTGAATCTAACAAGATTCCTTCTTTATTTGTGAGTTTACCATTGACATACACATACACCTTTCCATTTCTAATAAAAGTTTTATAGTTTGTCTTTTTGTTATTGGTTTCATAAGTGCTATAAGGGTATTTAGGAAGTGCAAGACCTCCAAAAGAAATCTTAGCAGTATTATCGTATTTTAGAATTTCATCTGTGTATTTTTTATAATATTCAGCGTATTCATACGGAGTAAAAAATATTCTTTGATCGGGTTCATTTCCTATTGCCCAATACATACCTTTGTTTTCTGGCTTGCTTGCTATTTTAGCTATTTCTGAAAAGGGAACTGTAGTATTGATTGGATTACCTGTGTTTTTATCATACTTATGTGTAGGTACACCGTCCATTATGTGTCCAACAACAATAAAGGTATTTATTTTATTGGATTTTAGATGTTCAATGCTTTGTGCTGTAGGCATCCATGTATAAGACCAAGGAAGACCCATTTTAATTGCAACATCTGCATTACCGCTTAATCCAAACGGGCTATTATTTATTTGTGGTTGGGTAGTAGTTAAATTTAGTGCTAGTAAGGCACTAGCCAATGCTTTAAACATCGGCTACATTATACCATTTATTATAGGTCTATGTGTAGGAGATTTCTAGGGTTAGTTAGTTGTTGCACTTGTTTTGGATAATAAAAATCCCCACATCTCTGTGGGGATTTTTTAGTTAGTAGGGTTACCTAGAAATGTGTTTTTTACATCATTCCTGGCATTCCACC
>JAGQNX010000018.1 GCA_020427865.1 candidate division WWE3 bacterium | reverse complement strand
AGACCTACCAAAAGACATAATGTCTGATCCCGCACCTCGCATTTGTCTAAAAATAAAAAAGATTAAAAGTATAGGAAGTCCAAAAGCCAATAAAGGAGACAAGATATCTAAAAACTCTAAACGTTCTTCTACTTTAAACTCACCCGCAATTTTAGAAACTTCTACATTGTTGTTATAAATTATTTCGTCAAAACTTACACCTGCTTCTTTTTGTGATTCAAAAGAAGTACCATCACGTAATAATACCTCTACACTGTTATCTGCAACTGTAACATTTTGGACTTTTTCTTCATTTATTAGCTTAATAACTTCATTAATAGGACGGGTATCTTTATTAGCTTGCACCTCATTATATGCACCAACTAAAACGTATAATCCTAATATTAAAAATACATAAAAAAATATATTTGAATACAAAGGTGGCTGTTGAGGCAAATTGCGCTTAGAAGGAAAATGATTTGGAATCTTAGAATTAGAGGCTCTTTGCTGCTTTGTTGTGTTTTTTTGTTTAGAAGTGCTCATAACTATAACTAGTGGATTATACTATATAAATTGTGTTTTTCTAAGAAAAACTAAAGCAGTGTTAATTTATAAGAAAAAGACGTCGATATAAAAACCAAGCTAAAAAGAAGGACAATGTAAATGCAATAGTACCCCCAAAACAAGCAGTGTAGATAGGGTTTACAGGAACCACGCCAGTACAATAAAACGAAAACTTAATAGGGTTTAATTTAGCTATATAAATATAGGTTAAATAAGCCACGTTAGACCAGCCAAAAACTACGCCACCTACAAGCATATAAAATAAATGTTTCTGAAATAGCAGTTTCTCTTTAAAGGAAACTAAGTACGCAACATACAAACACGCTATAAACATTAACATTCCCCAAAAACAGGGCGTTAGGGATGGATGAGGAATAGAAGCACTAAAATCAAAAACATTATGAGCAACTGCTAAATACTTTTTAAAATCTAAAACAACATTGTACAGAGCAAAACAAAATCCAAGAATCAAAAGATAAAATTGTGATTTATAATTTAAATATTTTAGTAAAGGCATCAGCTAGATAATATACCTGCAGTAGCCAAAGTTCAAATTTAGAAAGTGTAACCCATTCCAATACGGCTACGAACATCATCTACAGTTGCATTTGCAACTTCTGTTGCTTTAGCAGCACCTTCTACAATTACCTTATTAACATACGTAGGGTTTGCTACAAGCTCGGCACGCTTTTGTTGAAAAGGTTGAAGTTCTGCAAATATTGCACCTGCAAGTTCTGCTTTTAAGTCACTATATCTAATACCAGCACCCGTATATAAGTCGGCATAATGTTTATAAGCTTGTTCACCCATAAACAGATCTACAAAGGTTAGTAGGTTAGCAACACTACCTGACTCTGGAAGAATTTCACCTTTACCGCTGTCTGTAGGTACTTTTGCCAGTACAGATTTAATAGTTTCAAGATCATCACGTAAACTAATGTAGCTACCTTCAACCGATTTACTCATCTTACCCTCGCCGGTTAAAGATGGTACATAACTGCCTTTGGTTCTAAAAACGGTAGGTTCGGGAAAGTTAGTTCCATATAATGCGTTAAATTTGCGGGAAATTTCACGGGCGACTTCTAAGTGAGGTTCTTGATCTTGGCCAACGGGGACTCTACTAGCGTGATAAATTAAAATATCAGCCGCCATTAAAACAGGGTAATTTAACAACGCCATAGTAGCGTTTTCGGGATATTGTTTTACCTTTTCTTTAAAAGTAGGAAGATGTTGCATACGGGCAACAGTAATAACGCTAGAAAAAAAGTAAGATAATTCATAATGGGCGGGCACCATAGACTGAATAAATACTGTGGACTTTTCTGGGTCTAATCCAGCAGCTAAATAGTCTAAAATTACATCTAGCTTTTCGGCTTTGATTTTTTCTATTTCGTAGGGAGTTGTAATACCGTGAGCATCTGCAACCATATAAAAAGTCTCATATGCGTCGTCTTGTTGAAGCTCTAACATTCCTTTTATTGCACCATAATAATTACCTATATGTAACTTGCCACTGGCACGTATACCAGATAAAACTCTTAGTTTGGAATCACTCATGAAGGTATTATACAAAATAAAAGGAATAAAAATATAAATTGGTGCCAACGACTGGACTTGAACCAGTGACCTGTCGCTTATGAAACGACCGCTCTAACCGCCTGAGCTACGTTGGCATGTATAGCACTTTGGCATTATAACAACAAAATATTAATACAGGAAACAAAAAACCACGGCTAAACCGTGGTAAAAATTCAACGTGGTTGCGGGACTCGGATTTGCACCGAGACCTCCAGATTATGAGCCTGGCGAGGTACTATTCCTCCATCCCGCTATAACGCTAGTTGATGATACACTTATAAACTAAATTTTTCAAGGAAGAAAAGATAAAAAGATATAGGAACTTTTGTAACATTATTATATACGAACCAAACCCGAGGCACTAGACTGTCTTTTCTAGGTTTTTGTTACTATAATGCAAAACATGCCAAAGACTAAATCCACTAAAACAAATAAACCTAAAGATTTTATAGCATCATTTATTACTGCAAAAAAAATGATTCTATATGTGTTAAACAAAGTTAGAGGGTTATTTATAGCAGATGTTCTATTGTCCATTATTATTGCGTTCATACCTTTTGGTGTAGCATACCTGTTTGGAAAAACATTAGACGAACTTATTAAGCAGGTAAGTCAAAGTGCAGAACTATCATCCGAGATTTTGTATTTAATAGCTATATACATTGGATTAACAATTTTTGACGATATTGTAAGAAGCATATACGGAATTATAGATATCCAACTTTCATGGAGATTAGAGCAAAGACTACGCGAGGACGTTATATGGAAGTTTTCAAAATTAGATTTACGATATTATGAAGACCCGCAAACTACTTCAAAATTTAGAAAAGTAGACGAAAATTACTTAAGCCAAAGTCGTAGATTTATAAAGGGCTTAACAGACACAATTGACCCGCTAGTAGCAGTAATAGTAGGTACAGTATTGTTAACCGTATTAGCACCAATCACGATTTTAATAACTTTTGCGTTTGCGCTCCCCGCCGCAATAAACAACACAATTTTTGGTAAACGCCTATGGAAATACTGGGATACCGCGGCAGAAGTAAGAAAAGACTTTAGATTCACCGAAAGATACTTGATAACAAACGACAAGTTAATGGAGGTTAGAACTTTTAATTTAACCCGCTACCTTTACGAGTATGCAAAAGACCGCTTAGCTGTGTGGTATGAAGCACAATTAAATTTAGTAGTTAAAAGAAAATATTGGGATGCTTTTTGGGGAGCTTTATATGTTTTTGGAATAGGCTTAATTTTTTACATAATAACCAAAGAGACTTTAGCAGGAACAATTACAATAGGTGAGTTTTCTTTTTATCTTGCCACAGCAAGAAGACTAGGTAGTGGAATTCAAAAAAGCTTAACAAATTTTGCACTATTTTATGAACAATTAGCATACCTTGGAGAGCTTTTTGAATTTTTTGAAACAGAAAACACAGTAATAAACGGAAACACGGTGTTAGAAAAAACTAAGCAACCACCAGTAATA
>JAGQNX010000017.1 GCA_020427865.1 candidate division WWE3 bacterium | reverse complement strand
TAGGTTTACTGGGGTCTTCATCCACTGTGTTTGATCTCATTCATCCTAAATATCAACTTATTGTAAAATTAATGTTTTATGTGGGATTTTGGGTATGTTTAGTTGGTGGTTTTTTTGTATTAAAATTTGCAGCTTCAAGACATTCAAAGCTTGCAGAATTTTATAGTATTATGCGTGTGTACTTTACTAAAAAATCAATATTATTTTATGCCTTTGTAACTTCTCTTATTGTTCAATTACTTGGAATATTTACTCAGTTTTTTATATTTAAAGGCTTGGGTGTTAATCTAAACGTCTTATACTCACTACTAGTTTTTCCTATTATTACGTTGGCTAGTTTTTTTATACCTTCTTTAAATGGTTTAGGTGTACAGGATTTGTTATATGAGCGCTTATTTATAGGAGTTACACTAGCTATAACTGCTTCTCTTTTGTATCATTTTTTTAGATTACTTGTGAGCTTAATTGGGGGAATATTATATGCTTTTGAAAAAAACTAACTTATTATATTTAGCAATTTTTACTATATTGTTTTTTTTGCCTCGCGTGTTTTCTCTTGGCACAGATGTACTTAATCCTGATGGTGTTAATTGGCATTGGAGATCTGAACAATTTGTTGTTGGGTTAAAAACTAGGGATTTTGCTAAAACATACCAGCATTATCACCCAGGAGTTACATTAACTTGGGTTGTAGGTACCACTGCCGAAATTGTAAAACGACTTTATTTAAATGAAAACGTATATACATCCTCCAATTACTTAGTGATTCACTCTGCTGTTAAATATGTATTAGTAGCACTGCATTTTATTTTGTCTTTAGTATTAATTCATGGATTATCGAAAATAATAAACTTTAAAACTGTCTTATTAATTGTTGCACTGTTTAGTCTTGAACCCTTTGTGGTAGGAAATTCTAGGCTTGTACATTTAGATATGTTGTTAACCTACTTTTTATTTTTGAGTTTGATATATTCATATATTTATTTGTATTTAGACAAAAAATTAATATATTTGTTGCTAACGTCAGTATTTTTGGCTTTGTCATTTTTAACTAAAAGCATAGGTATAGGTGTTATTTTGTTTGTATTTGGTTATGTAAGTTTAATGTTTATTAAAGATAAAAATTATAAAAGTATAGTCTTTTTGGTTATGTGTACTTTGTTAACCATCTTTGTAGTATTTCCAGCTATGTGGGTTTCACCATTGCAAACTTTGTTAAATATATTTAATGAAGCATCTAGAATTGGTATACGAAATGGGCATGGTCAAATATTTTTTGGGAGTTATACTAGAGACCCCGGAATACTTTTTTACCCCGTAGTTTTAGCTCAACGTTTAAGTGTTTTAACTTTAGTAGGTGTATTAGTGTATATATTTACGGCACTTAAGACTATCCCTAAAAACCTACAAGGTTTGGTGAAAGCCTTAATGCAACCTTCTTTTATACTATATATAAGTATCTTTTATTTAGGTTATTTGTGTGTAATGGTATATCCCTCAAAAAAGATAGATAGATATATGCTTCCACTTTTTCCTTATTTTGCGTTGTTAGCTGTATACGGGTACCAATTGCTATTAGATAGGTATTCTAGGACTAAATACATTTTATACATCTTTATTGGTTTAACTTTTTATTCTTTAATATCATTTTTTCCTTATTACTTTACTTTTTATTCTCCTATATTTATAAATGCTGATATAAGCGAAACTGTAGTTGGTCAAAAGCCCTTTGGCATTGGTATACCAGCTTTGCAGAAATATATAAGTACCAAATATGGCTCGGATGTGCGTTTAGGATTTATAGACACTAAGCCAATGAGTGCCCTACACGGGAACTCTAAAGTGTTAGATATACGAGATTACGGTTTGAGTAGTTATGATTTAGTTGTTCTTGGTATTAATGAGGATTTTGATAACACAAAGCTAAAAAATCAACAAAATAAATTGCAAGAGATAGACTCATATAGTATCAATGGTTTTAAATTTTGGAGAATATATGGAAAGACTGAAGATATTTCTACTAACTCACAATAAATTACTAGCAGTGCTTATTTTTGCACTTGCTCTGCGAATCGTGGGTTTAACACATGGTTTTCCTTTTATTTTTCACCCGGATGAACCTTCTGTTATACGTTCTGCTCTTGGAATTAGGTTTGATCCTAATCCCGATCACTTTGACTGGCCTCATCTTCATTTTTATTTGAATTTCCTTTTATATGGTATTTTTGTTAAGTTTAGAGGTTTGTTGCAGTTACTAGGATTACAAGAAATATTTGAATATATATTCCCTTACATGTGGCGAGATCCCTTAGTATTTTATTATATTTCACGCTTGTTTAACGCTGTTTTGGGTGCCTTAACTATTGTTCCTTTATACTTGGCTGGGTCAACTTTATTTAATAAACGTGTAGGTTTATATACTGCCATAGCTTTTGCTGTTATTCCTTTTCATGTATGGGTTTCTCAATATGCATTAATAGATGTTCCTATGGTTTTTTGGGTTAGCTGGTCTTTATATTTTTGTGCCAGAATTTATACAGCTAAACAATTAAAGGACTATGTTCTAGCAGGGTTATTTATTGGGTTTGCAGCTTCCACTAAATATAATGGTGGTTTATTAGCCTTAATGGTGCCTTTTATACACTTTTTAAGTTACAAACATCTACATGAATTTAATTTATATAAAACTTTTAAGTCGTTTGTACTATCGGGTCTTGGTGCTGTGTTAGGGTTTTTTATTGGCACACCCTATGCTTTTATTGATTATGAAACTTTTTTGATCTCTGATAGCCCTAAAGGTGCTCTATGGCAGTTTAGAAATGTGGGAAGTGTTACATTTTTGGAACATCTTGGGCAATTTGTCGCTACGTTTACTACCACAATAATAGATGATTTAGGGTATACGTTTCTTATTATCTTTGTGCTTTGCGCTTTTTATATTATTTATAAATTACTTACGCGTAAAAATACGGTTTATGCACGCTCTTTAATCTTTGTGCTTATAATGGGAATGTTTATGCTGTATTACGTGTCCGGATTTTCTAGAATCAGATCACATTACTTTATGCCTGCATATCCTTTTATAGCACTTAGTGTAGGATATGTTACGTACTTACTTTTACAATTTAAGCACCGCTTTTTATCCATATTTGTTATCACAATAATCTATTTTATACCGTTTGTTTTGTCTGCATATAACAGTTATCAATTACGTGTACCTGAAACCCGTTTATTATTTTATAACTGGCTTGAACAAGGCCACATACAAAAAGATGATCTTATCGTTTACGATACTAGCAATATGTCACAAATTTTTAAAAAATTTACATTTGATCATTTAAAGAAAAAATCGAGCTTTAATAAGTTTCCTAGTGGTACTGGATATCTTATAACCACAGACTTTGAAGATGATTTGTCGGTGTATTCTCCCGTGGTGCAGTTTTTACCCCAATATATACCGGGTCCCGCAATTAAAGTGTATAGGTTAGAATAAATATATGAATTCCCGTATTAAAGAATCTGCAATTGTTTTTTTTATTGTTGTTTTATCAAGACTTCCCCAGTTAGGTCACGATATATTTAATACCGATGTGTGGAAGTGGAAAGCTCGTATATTTGATTTTGGGTCTGGTGTGTTTTATATGGAGTTTGCTAAAACTCTACAAAGATATCATCCTGGTGTTGGTTTAATGTGGTTAGGAACTCTTGGTGTAAAATTACATACTTTATATTACAAGTTTGTATATGGAATTATGCCTCCGGATAACTCGTTAGATACAATATTTAATTTGCATTTTTTTCAAAAATTAGTAATTGTACTCGCTATCGCTTTTGTACTTTCAATGTGTTACTACATTTTGTCAGTTATATTGTCACCTTTGTATGCGAGATTTGTTATTTTATTTTTGATATTTGAACCTTTTTATATTGCTTTAACTCGGGTTGTTCATTTAGAGGGGCTACTTGCTACATTTATGTTTGCTTCATTTTTACTAGTTTATTGGTACACAGTAGATGATAAAGCTAAAATATTTAAGCTACCTGTTTTATATGTAGCTGCAATATTTACCGGATATTCTGTATTAATTAAAACTCCTGCACTACTTCTATTGCCATTAACAGGTTTAATACTTTTTTATTCACGTTACACCCTTACAAGAAACTTTGTTTCCTCTTTAAAGCATTCTTTGCATAATTACTTGTTATGGTTGCTTGTAGTATGTCTTACAATTTTTATTTTGTGGCCTGCTTTGTGGGTAATTCCTGCAGAAGTCTATTCTACTCTATACCGAGGTATTTTTTCTGTTGGAGTAGATGAAGGTCATGCACAATTTTATTTTAATAAATATGTAGAAGACCCTGGTTTTAGTTTTTATTTTGTTGTTATAGCTTTACGCTCTTCTCCTTATCTATTGTTAGGATTAGTTGGTTATATATTAGTAAGATACA
>JAGQNX010000016.1 GCA_020427865.1 candidate division WWE3 bacterium | reverse complement strand
TTAAAACCACTATACAGAAAATTGCATTAAATCAAAAGAACTCTAAAAAGAACAACTAACTCAATAATTGTATTTGAGTAAAAGATTAGAAAATATTGTACGACTCTTGGTGGGGAGGGAGGGACTCGAACCCTCATAGCCGGTTTTTCAGACCGGTGCCGTGACCATCTTGGCTACCGCCCCATAGGATAAAACCCTAAGATAGGACACTTTGCATTGTATAGCATAGAGTCTACTTTTTCTAGTAATAAAGATAAGCTCTTCTCAATGGCTTAATTGTTCTATACTATTAGACTGTATGATGTATGCAATCGAAAAATTTTTAACTGCTTATATGATGAAGATAGTTACAGGTCCCCTAAAAGTTAAAATAGTAATGATCTTTGGGATTATAGTGGTGTATTATTTAATCAAAATTACGATCAACTCTTTATAACCTTTTGTATTAACGTATAATTACTTAGTGAAAAAATTTACATTCACTAATTTTCTAACGATTGTTGTTCTTGTAGTAACAATATTAGGGAGTATTTATATTCTTAACAACTTTACTAAACCACAAGAACTCGCTCCAAAAACCATTACAAAAAATACAAACCAAAACTACAATTCAAAATTTAGCAAAAAAATAAACGAAATTAAGGATTTTTTAAAAGATAATGGTGAAGAAGCAACACTTATAACGCTATCTCAAGAAGGCTATGATACTAAAAATACTAAAGTGAGAGCATATATATTTACAAAAGAATCACCCGCAAGCAATTACAAGGGCATCGTCAACAATACGGGATTAAAAATAGACATCATAGAAATGTCTAAAAAAAATAACATAATCGAAGGGTATATTTATATTGGAGATCTAGAAAATTTTGCACAACAAGAATGGGTGGACTACATAAGTTTTACAAGTACTAATAAGCAGTAATAAATTCACCAACTAATTTAGCTACAAGTTGCGAATTGTTATAAGTTGTATCTCTACTTAAAACGCATACAGCAAGACGTTTGCCTTTAGAATAGACTAAACCACAATCATGCCAACTTCCAGTTTCGGGCCAAGTTCCAATTTTATGTGCAAAACTATAGGTTGGGTCGAGTCCTTGCGAGATTCTATTATCAAACGCAGTTTCAGCCATTATGTTTAATAAATACGCGGTATCTTTGTGGCTTAAATATCTACCAGCATCCAAACCTACTAAAATATTTAAGTACTCTTTAGAACTAACGTCACTCTTTAGAGGAAATCCACTAGACAATTTGAATTCAGAAGCTAGATTATGTACTTTTTTGCTTCCAATACGGTATTCCAATATATTTTGAGCAACATTGTCGGAATCTTTTATTAAATAGTCTAAAAGAGAAGCAACAGTATAAATACTTCCAGATTTATGACCTTGAATACGCCCAGAACCTCCATAATAGTGTAATTCTTTGTTATACGACAGTTTTGTGTCTAAAGTTAAATCCTCATCCAAAGCATTTAGTGTGGCTATAGCTACAGGTAATTTGTATAAAGAAGCAGCGTAATACTGCTCAGAGTCATTATAACCATAGTATTTTCCGGTGTTAATGTCCAAAATTGATACGCTAAAAGTACCTTTAATTAAAGAGATTTTATTTTCTAAATTACTAAAACGTTGGTCTATAACAAGGGGTGCAAAAATTTCTGGGTATTTTTGTGTTATATCGACGTTAACAGGAAAAGGGTTATTTGTTAGGGGTGCAACAAAAACCAAGGCTACGAGTGTTAAAAAAAGTTGAGGACTCATACTAAAATGTATAACATAGC
>JAGQNX010000001.1 GCA_020427865.1 candidate division WWE3 bacterium | reverse complement strand
AAGAAACGACCCTTGTCCTTGTGGTAGTGGTCTTAAATATAAAAAATGCGGAATGATAAACGCTCCACAACATAAATAATAATTGCTACTCCATTAGATTTTAAGTACACTTTAATTATTAATAACTTCTCCGAAGGAGGTGATAGTGATGAAAGGTTTACATATGGTAACTTTCCTACTTTTAGTAGTGGGAGGTTTAAATTGGGGATTAGTTGGACTTTTAGACTTTAATCTTGTTTCGCTTCTTTTTGGTTCTGTACCAGTACTCGAAAAAGTTGTGTATTTATTAGTCGGTGTTTCTGCAGTGTACGAAGTTCTTACTCACCCAAAAAGCTGCAAGCTTTGCGCAAGAGGTTAACTATTTTTAATAGTAATATCTCTTTTAGGAAACGGTATTTCAATACCGTTTTCTTTTAGCCCTTTATGAATGTCTTTTATTAATGTGTGAATAACTCCAAATTTTTCTTCTGGATTTTTTATCATTCCCATTGCAACTACATGTATTCCATTATCTCCAAATTCAGTAAATTGTATTGAAGGCCCGGGTTCGTCTAGAATATGCTCATTGTTGTCTAATATCTTTAGCAGTAAATCTTCTACAAATTGCAAATTTGACTCATATCCTACAGTAACAGGTACGCGTATTCTCAATTTGGGATCCAGTCCTGTTTCATTTACTACTGCATCCGTTACCATTACAGAGTTTGGGATACTCAGCAGTATATTATCTTGTGTTTTTATTTTTGTGCTTCTCAAACCTACTGCTATAACTTTTCCCCTGTAAGAATCTTTAGTAATAATAAAATCTCCAGTTTTATAAGGTTTATCCATAAAAACAGATACGCCCCCAAATAGGTTTGCAATAGTATCTTGTGCTGCAAATGCTAACGCAACTCCCAAAATCCCTGCTGAAGCTAATGCAGGACGTATATCTATTCCCCATAAATTAAGAATTATTAATAATGCTCCAATTATTAGAGTGACTTTAGATAGTAACCCAAAAAAGGGGAGTATATCTTTGGTGTTTGTGGCTTGATTTAGATGTAGAAACTGTAAGTCCTTGCGTGTAGCTTGTTTCACTATAGTGTCACTCACTCTTATTAAACTCGCAGTCCAGTAAATAGTAGTTATTGTTGTGCCAATATCCTTTAATACCCCCAAATGAGGTGTTCCTATATTAGACCATTGAAGTCCGTTGTACATTACCAAAAAGAATACAGTCACAATTAGCACACCTCGTATTTCCTCCATAATTTTGTTGTCTAGTGTGCTTTTAGTTTTAAGAACAAGTTTCAAGATTGTTTTTTCAACCAGTATATTTCCTGAAATTGCTACAAGCAATGACGCTAATATTATAGAAAGTATTTTTATATAAAAATTAGAGTTAAATAAAAATTCGTAAAGTTCAACCATAACTTAATACTACTTTATACAATGCGTGTTAGTAAACTCTTATACACTAATTCTTTGTGTGTGTTAGTATGCAACTATGAATTCAGACAACGATTCTATAAACAGTTTACATGGTGATAATGTAACAAATTCATATGATTTTTCTAAAAAGCCAAGTAATGACTTTGCCTCCTTTTTTTCCGAAACTATTGAAACTATAATTACTACTGTTGTCATATTGCTAGTTTTAAATTTTTGGGTTGCTTTTCCCGAAGTAGTATCTGGTGCTAGCATGGAGCCAGGTATTACAAATGGTGAGAGAATTTATGTAGAGCGACTTACTAAGCATTTTTCAGGTTTTTCACGCGGTGATATTGTAGTGCTAAATCCTCCTGGCAATGATAGAGAAGACTATATAAAGCGTATTATTGCTCTCCCTGGTGAAATCATAAATATTTCAGATTGTGAGATATTAATTACTTCTAATGCGCAAAAGTTTAAATTAGATGAACCGTATTTAGCTGACGGGGTGTGTACTCAAGGTGGAAATAGTATTAAGGAGGGTCGTGCTTTAAAGCTTAAGGATAATGAATACGTTTTACTTGGAGATAATCGCCCTAGAAGTGTTGATTCTAGAGTATTTGGCCCTGTGACATATGACCGAATTAAAGGTAAACTTTTTTTACGCTTTTGGCCGCCTGCAAAATTCACGATTTACTGATTAATTGTGTTGACATCAAAAAATACGTGTGTTAATCTCTACACTGCGTACCTCTAGGAACGCAATTGAGCTAGCTCCTAGGCATAAAAATATACAACAAGTTGTTGTGAATAAGCTTTATAAACAGCCAAGACGCAGTATTTGCGTCTATAACTGTTAAAACAGATTTACTTATTACGGGGGCTAAATAGCAGTTAAATTTTAAAGAAAGTATTATACCTAATGAAAAGACACAACTTTTCTAAACGAAAAAATGTTTTACCTCTGCCTAATTTATCCACAGTTCAATTAGAATCATATAAATGGCTTGTAGATGTTGGAATCCCTGAAATTTTAGATGAACTTGGTACTATTGCTGACGACACCGGACGCAATTGGGTGCTAAGTCTCACAAATCCTGAATTTGGTGAACCTAACCTTTCAGAAGCCGAAGCTTTGGACTCTGGACGTACTTACGATGCTCCTTGGTATCTAACCGCAACTCTTAAAGACACCGAAAATAAAACCGATAATGTCCAAAAAATATATATGGGTGATATTCCCTTAATGACAGATAAAGGAACATTTATTATTAATGGTGTAGCCAGAGTTGTTGTAAACCAAATTATTCGCTCTGCTGGTGTATTATTTACTCGTGATGTTTCCCCCACTACAGGGGGCTTTTTGTCTGGTGCCAAAGTACTTCCTAAAAACGGTGTTTGGTTAGAAATAGAAACTTCCAAAACTAATGTTATTACAGTTAAGATTGACCGTAAACGTAAAATTACAGTCACTACCCTTTTAAGACTTTTTGGTCTTGAAACTGACGATGATATTCGTAAGGCTTTTGCAGATGTAGATAATCATGAAGAAATTAGCTTTATAGAACAAACTTTGGCTAAAGACCCTTCTAGCTCTTATGAAGAGGCTGCCTTAGAAGTTTACAGAAGATGTCGCCCTGGTGAACCTGTAATATTAGATAATGCTCTTGGTCTTGCCGAAGCTTACTTTTTTAACACCCGTCGCTATAGTTTAGGTGAAGTAGGAAGATTTAAATTAAATCAAGTGTTAGGTTTAAATTTTCCAAACGATCCTGAACATCGCTTATTACAATTAGAAGATTTGGTAAAAATCGTTTCTACTATGATTGATCTTAACAACGGTAGAGGTGAACCCAGTGATATCGACAACCTTTCAAACCGTAGAGTTAAGCGTGTAGGTGAACAATTACAAAATGAAATTCGTGTAGGATTTTTACAACTAGAAAAAAATGTAAAAGAACGTATGAGCTTGCAACCTCGTGAAGAACTTCCAGAACCCGGAATTTTAATTTCTCCACGTTCTGTTGCAGCTAAGATACATAGTTTTTTTGCATCAGGTCAATTATCCCAATTCCAAGATCAACAAAACCCACTTACATCCTTAGATCATTTACGTCGTCTTTCTGTGATGGGTAAAGGTGGTTTAACTCGTGAACGCGCCAGTATGGCTGTACGTGACGTGCATCATTCGCATTTTGGTAAAATTTGTTCAATTCGCTCTCCGGAAGGTCAAAGCATTGGTCTTATTAACTACCTTGCTATGTATGCAAACGTTAACGAATACGGATTTTTAGAAACTCCTTACCTTAAATTAGAACACACTAATGATGGGCGTGTTCGTGTAACTGATGATGTAGAGTACCTTGCTGCTTATTTAGAAGATGAAGCTAAAATCACTGATGCTTCTATAGATATAGATGACGAAGGTTATATTACACAAAGCCAGGTTCCTGTACGCCATAGAGGTGTATTTTCATTAGGTTCTGTTAAAGATGTACATTATATGGAAGTAGTACCTATGCAGGTTGTAGGTATTTCTGCAGGTTTAATTCCTTTTCTTGCAAACAACGACACTAACCGTACATTAGTTGCAACTCAACAAATGTCTCAAGCAGTACCTCTTATAAGCCCACAAGCTCCAATTGTTGGTACAGGTATAGAAGAAGCGGTTGCTTTAAATACAGGTTCTGTGATTGTTGCAGAAGACGCAGGTGAAGTAGTTTATGCAGATGGTTCCATGGTTAGAGTTCGTTATAAAAAATCCGGTGAAGCTACTTATACCACTCAGAAATTTACAAAATCCAACCATGATACTTCTATTAATCAATCAGTGCGAGTTTCTACAGGTGATACTGTTAAGAAAGGTACTGTTTTAATTGAAGGACCTTCTATTATGCATGGTGAATTAGCTTTAGGTGCTAACTTACTCGCTGCATATATGATTTGGGATGGTTATGAATTTGAAGATGGAATTGTATTATCTGACCGTTTAGTAAAAGAAGATGTTTTGACTTCTGTACATATTTCCGACCACAAGGTTCAAGTACTAGAAACTAAACTAGGACCTGAAGAAATCACTCACGATATCCCAAATGTATCTGAAGAAATATTACGTAATTTAGATAACGATGGTATTGTAGCCATAGGTTCTCATGTAAAATCTGGTGATATATTAGTAGGTAAGGTTGCTCCAAAAGGAGAAACAGAACTTTCTGCAGAAGAAAGACTACTACGTGCCATCTTTGGTGAAAAAGCTAAAGATGTACGCGATCAATCACTTGTGGTTCCTCATGGTATTCACGGTACAGTTATTGGTGTAAAACGTGTAAGTAAAGATGACAACAATAATTTACCTGCAGGAGTTTTAGAAGAACTTACTGTATATGTTGCACAACGTAAAAAAATTGAGGTAGGTGATAAGCTTGCAGGACGTCATGGTAACAAGGGTGTTATTTCTGCCATTATTCCCGAAGTAGACATGCCTCACTTACAAGATGGTACTTCTGTAGATATTATTTTCTCATCCGAAGCAGTTTTAAAAAGAATGAACGTAGGTCAAATTCTAGAAGCCCCATTAGGCTTGGCTGGTAAAAAATTAGGTAAAACTTATATGGTACCTAACTTTGAAGGTTCTGCCACATCCATTGTAGAGTCACAACTTTCTGAAGCGGGTTTACCTCTTTCAGGAAAAATGCCTTTGTACGATGGTAGAACGGGTCGAAGGTTTGATAGTGATGTTGTCGTAGGTTACAGCTATATGTTAAAGCTGTACCATATGTCTGAAGAAAAATTACATGCACGTTCTACAGGACCTTACTCCCTGATTACACAACAACCTTTAGGAGGTAAAGCACAATTTGGAGGACAAAGATTTGGTGAAATGGAAGTTTGGGC
>JAGQNX010000015.1 GCA_020427865.1 candidate division WWE3 bacterium | reverse complement strand
TGTATTTGTTTTGCCCTTTCTAGCTGTTCTAGCTTATGTCTATCTATTGCGGGCCTTGTATACTTAGCCAATTGAGGTGTTTCACGAGTTTCTCCATTTTCTGACAAAGTAGCTAACATACATATAGGTATATGCATATTGCATTCCCGCAAGTCTCCTGGTGTGGGTGGGGTTGCATTAAGTTGTGTTTTCAACGTTTCTGTTCTTGCAACCTGCTCACTGAATCTAAACGCTGTTGTAGGTTTTGTTTCTGTCTGTATTCTTTCCTGTGCAGGTGATGCACGTAGTTCCGTAATGTGCTCCCTTGGTGCATGTCCTAAATCCTCGTACGTTATTTCTGGGTTAATAGGTCTATAAAAATCCTCTTCATTTTCGTTCATGTGGCGATTCTATATTATTAATTTGAGCTATTCAACCTAGCAAACTCCATAACAAATTGCTAAAATAATACCCGTTATGGCTCAAGAAAAAAATTATTACGACATATTAGGTGTTTCTAAAACAGCTTCCGATAGCGATATCAAGTCTGCTTATCGCAAGCTTGCACGTGAACATCACCCAGACATGGTTGCTAAAGAAGACAAAGACGCTGCCGAAAAAAGATTTAAAGAAATTAACGAAGCTTATCAGGTTTTAAGTGATTCAGACAAACGTAAAATGTACGACCAGTTTGGTTCTGCAGGTGTAAACGGTCATGCGGGTGGCGGTAATTACGGTGGTTTTGGAAATCAAGCAGGTGGTCAGTGGGGACCTTTTAGCTACACTTATACTTCTAACGCGAGCGCTGCCGGATTTGACCCGTTCGATATTTTTGAAGATGTCTTTGGATTTAGAGGTTTTGGTGGGCAACGTGCCCCTAGAAAAGGTAAAAATCTATATTACGAGATGCACATAGACTTTGAAGATGCTGTTAAAGGCGTAACTAAAGAAGTTAATGTAGAAAGCGGCAAGGTCAATGTAAAAATACCTGCAGGTATGCGTGACGGTACTGAAATGCGTTTTACAGGTAAAGGTATGCCTGGCCCTAATAATCTTCCAAATGGAGATCTTTTTATTACTTTTAGAGTTCGCTATCCAAAGCAATTTAGAGTAGTAGGAGACACTGTAGTTGTAGGGCTAGAAATAGACTTTTACGATGCCATTTTAGGTGCCAATGTAGATGTTCCTGTAGTTGACCCCGATAGTAATGATGCCTTAGGGAAGGTAAAAATTAAAATACCAAGTGGTACAGATCATGGTACTCAAATAAGATTAAAGGGTAAGGGTCTACCAAAAATGCAAAGTGCAGGTCGTGGTGATGCTATTGTTCAAGTTTTTGTTAAGCTTCCTAAAAAGGTAAGCCGTGCACAGAAAAAGCTTTTAGAAGAATATAAAGATCTCTAATAACCTTATATGGTAAGTGTGTAAATAATGTTTACCTAGCAATTGCCCTGTGATATTCTTAAAATAGATGTCCCATAAAGTTTTAGTAATTGATGATGAGGTCTCATTATTAAGTGCTCTCGAAAAGCATTTAACTACGGTGGGGTTTACTGTAATTACAGCCTCAGATGCTCGTGTAGGTTTAGAACTTTTTGCAAAAGAATCACCCAATCTAATAATTTTAGATTTATTAATGCCCGAAATGTCTGGAATAGATTTTTTGCGTGAGTTTAAAGGAAATCAAAAAAATCCAACACCCGTAATTGTACTATCTAATCTTAGCGAATATAACGAAATAAAAACCGCGTTAGATCTTGGTGCTGTAGTCTTTTTGGTAAAGTCTGATAACTCTCTTCAAGAAATAGAATCCAAAATCCGCGAATTACTAGTAGCAGTGTTTTAAAATGTTCTTTAAAATGTAGTAATGCCTAAAAAACTTATAATATCCACCTTAGCGTTTTTTTTGACATTAACTCTTTTTTTGTTTTACAGTAGTATTTATTATTCAACCGCATCTGTTAGTGCCCAAAACACCTGTACCGACGGTAATATTGGAGGTGTTGTATTTAGAGATTATGATGGTAACGGTACTCGTGCCTCTACAGAACCTGCTGTATCTGGAATAACAGTAACAGCTTATAGTGCTAATGACGATGTTGTTGCCTCTACTACATCTAATGCTACAGGTGATTATGCTCTTTCGGTAGATTCTGGTAAAAGAGTGCGCGTTGAGTTTTCTGGATTCCCTTCTTATTTAGTTCCTAGTCCCCATGGTTCTACGGGTACTTTTTCTGACACCGCTGTTTCTTTTGCTACTAGTAATGATTGTGATGTAAACCTTGGTTTATATAATCCGGGTGAATACTGCGATGCCTCGCCAACTTCTGCTATAGCTTGTTTTGTTACAACAGATATTTCAAACCCTGCCTCTGCTAGATATAATTCCGATGTATTAGTTTCGTTTCCCTACACTGCACAAGGACAAAGCGGAGATACAGGGTATGTTGCTCCCACCGAAGTTGGTATTGCAAAAGACTTAGGTTCTATTTGGGGGCTCGCATATCAAAGATCTACAGGGACTATGTTTGCTTCATCTGTGTTACGTAGGCATGCGGAATTTGGGCCTGGGGGTCCTAGTGCCATTTACGAACTAGACATGTCTACCACGCCTCCAACGCCCGATGTTTTTGTAGATTTTGAGGATTTATATAACATAACTGCCGGAACTAGCCCTCGTGTTACTGCTTTACCTACTGCAGGTTTTACACCTGCACACGACCCCGAAGTTTATCCCTATATAGGAAGGCTCTCTTTTGGAGATTTAGACTTAAATTCTACGGAAGACGAATTATACGTCACTAATTTATATGACAAAACGGTATACAGAATTAATACAAATACAAAAGCTCTTTTAGGTAGCTACCCTATTGCAGACCCTGGTTGTAGTGGAACTACCGATTACCAACCTTGGGGTTTAGAGTTTAAAGATGATACATTATATGTAGGTGTAACTTGTACTGCTGCCACTTCCGGAGATCGTGCAGACCTAGATGCCTATGTATTATCTTTAAATCCAACTACGGGGGTGTTATCAACAGAGATAACGTTTGATCTGGATTTTGACAGAGGTTGCGCGGATAGTGCCACATGTGCTGAAAATGTATATGCAGACTGGCAGATTTGGTCTGATACATATCCTGCATCTATTGGTTCACTTGAGCGTATGGTATATCCACAACCTATTCTTTCAGATATTGAATTTGATTCTGACGGGTCTATGATTTTAGGTTTTATTGACCGGTTTGGTTTTCAAGCTTCTGGACAGAATTACACCACTGATACTAATGATACTACCGTTTATGGTGTAGTTGCACAGGGAGATGTCTTACGTGTATGTAATGAGTCCGGCACTTGGGTATTAGAGGATGATGGCTTATGCCCTAGCAGTAGTGGTAAATCCGACCAAGGTGATCAAGAAGGTCCTGGTGGTGGTGAGTACTATTATGATGACGTTTTTAATATAAGTTCCCCTTCGCACAGACAAGCTGCCCAGGGCGGTTTAGCCCTTTCAAAAGCGGATGCACAACTTATGTTTACGATATTAGATCCTGTAGATGTATCCTCTGGGGGTACTAGTATAGTCAGTAATACTTCAGGAAGTAGGGTGTACAACTACGAGGTTTATAGTAATAGTGTAGTTTTCAATATGGGTAAGGCTACTGGTTTAGGGGATCTAGAATTTTTATGCGAACTCCCTCCGTTAGAGGTAGGAAACTATATTTGGCATGATTCTGATTCTGATGGTATTCAAGATCCTAAAGAAAATCCAATTAGTAATGTTGCCCTAACCCTTTACAAAGGTGATACCGTAATAGCTAAAACAGAAACTGATGTAAATGGTCATTATTATTTTTCGGATTTGGATCCAGTTACAGACTATAGAATTTGTATAAATGAGTCTAACTTTGATGTTGGAAAACCTTTACGAAAACTAAGTGCTACAAGAGTTAATAGTAGCTCCTCTCAGGGTTCTACCAGTTCTATTTATATAGATTCTGATGGCAAAAAGCTCTCCGGATGTAAAGTTGGTGTGGATATTACAACAGGTGTTATGGGAACAAATAATCATTCATTTGATTTTGGCTTTGGTCAACCTGATATTATACTTAAAGCCTCTACGCAGTGTACTCCTGTAGCAGACGAAGATGCCTCAATAATAACTTTTGACATCGATGTAGAAAACCCAGGTGAGTTAGATTTAGATAATGTGCAGGTTTTTAATGATCTTTCTATTGTATTAGAAAATCTTGATTATAAAGTTGTTTCGGGACCTTCAAGTACTCACTTTAATACTAATAAAGATTTTAATGCGAGAAAAAGCAATCAAACCTTGTTAGATGGAACAAACAAATTGGGTCAAGCTGAACAAGAGCGTGTTTCTTTTAGTATTAAAGTGCAAAATGCTGACAATACTTATGTTCCAGACAGTTTTAGTAATTTTGTTGAGGTAACTGCAAAAACCCCTTCTGGAAAACAAGTTGATGATTCTTTAAATCATGATTTTAAGATAGACTGTAAGCCTGAAGTGCTAGGATCTGGGGCCCCTGTACCCGAGACTTCTGGAGTCTCAAGTAAACAACTTTTAGTTGGTGTTGGTTTAATCTGGTTAGGTTTTATGTATATGTATATAAATAGACGTCTTGAGGTGTCTAAATTTATCAACATGTAAGACGTTTTATCTTATGTAGATAAAAATATAGCTTTATCTTTTGCTATATATATGCTGTTTTTACCTTATAATTGTTTTGGGTGGGAGAAATCCCGCTTTTTTGTTGTTTAGACTCCTGTTGGAGCTAAATGACTATAAATGATAAGATCTAAATATGGCAGTAAGTGAATTTTATGCAGCAATAAAGCAGGTAGCCGCAGAACGTGGTATACCAGAAGAAAGCGTTTTCGCTTCGATTCGTGCTGCCTTGGCAACTGCCTATCGTAAAGATTACGGTGGTGATTTAGAAGAAATTGTTGTTGATTTAGACGAACAAACCGGTGAAGCAAGAATTTTGCAAGATGGTGTGGATGTAACCCCTGCAGGCTTTGGTAGAATTGCCGCTCAAACCGCTAAACAAGTTATATTACAAAAAATACGCGAAACCGAAAAAGAAGTTATTATGGATGAGTTTAAAGCTAAAATTGGCGAAATAATGGTAGGACATATTTTTAGACTTGAACCTACTATTGCTATTTTAGATTTAGGTAAAGCTCAAGGTGTTATGCCTATTTCTGAACAGGTATCTTCTGAAACCTACAGAATGAACCAAAGAATCAAAGTTTTAATAAAGGATGTTAGATTAACACAACGTGGTACAGAAATCATTGTAAGCCGTTCCGATGCTGACTTTGTACGTAAGCTTTTTGAACAAGAAGTACCGGAACTTTCAACAGGTACTGTAAAAATAGAGGCCATTGCTCGTGAAGCTGGTTCTAGAACCAAGATGGCAGTATCTACCACAGATGAAAAGATTGATCCTGTAGGTAGTTGTGTTGGTCAAAAAGGAGTAAGAGTTCAAGCTATAATCTCAGAATTATTTGGTGAAAAAATTGATATAGTGCCCTATTCTCCGGATGTTTCCAAATATATTGCGTCAAGTTTATCACCTGCAAAGGTTTATGAAGTCGAACTATTTGAAGAAGAAAAACGTGCGTTGGTTTCTGTTCCAGAAGATCAACAAAGTCTAGCAATTGGTAAAGAGGGTCAAAATGCTCGTCTTGCCAATAAACTTACTAAATGGAAGATAGACATTAAGGGTGCTTCTGGTTTATTTGGTGCCGCAACTACCGAAGTAAAAACTGTTGATACAAGCAGTGCTCGTTTTGGTATCTGGGATGCAGCAATAAAAGAACAACAGGCAGCAAGTGACTCTTCTCAAGATGATGTAGTTGCTGATGACTCTGTAGATACACCTACAGATGATGTTGCTACTGATGACACACCTATTACGGACGCCGCAAATACTGAGAATAATACGATCGACACTAGCGAAGAATAATATGTCACCGCTAACTTATTCTACCTTTGTAGAAAATAAATTATGGCAAATAAGAAACAAGACACAACTACAACCTTTCGTGCTCCTATCGTTACAGTTATGGGTCACGTTGATCATGGTAAAACAAGCATTCTTGATGCCTTACGTCACGCTAATGTAGCTGCTAAAGAATACGGTGGTATTACGCAACATATCGGGGCTTACCAAATAACACACAATGGTTTTCCAATAACTTTTATTGATACTCCAGGGCACGCAGCATTTACGGCTATGCGTTCTAGAGGAGGTAAAGCTGCCGACATAGTGATTTTGGTTGTAGCTGCTGATGACGGTGTTATGCCACAAACTCGTGAGGCTATTGCTCATGCTAAAGCAAGCGGGGTACCAATTATTGTAGCGATAAATAAAATCGATTTACCTGGTGCTAATATAGAAAAAGCTAAACAGATGCTTGCTCAAGAAAGTGTTCTTGTAGAATCTTGGGGTGGTGACGTTGTTAGTGTTGAAGTTTCTGCTAAAACAGGCGAGAACCTTACAGGGTTACTTGATGCAATTCAAATAACCGCAGAATTATTAGAACTTAAAGCTGATCCTACTGGAGAGTTAGAAGCCATTATAATTGAGGCAAAAAAAGAACGCCAAAGGGGTGTTGTTGTTTCGGCTATAGTAAAAAATGGAATGCTTTCTGTACGTCAGGATGTAAGCGCTTCTGGTCAAAACGCAAAAATTCGTTCTTTAATGGATGATAAAGGTCAGATGCTTCAAAAAGCTGGTCCTGCAACTCCTGTAGAAATTTTGGGTTTTAAAGATACTCCCAATGTAGGCGACTTAATTATGGAAAAAGATAGTGAACTTGCCGAGCTTGCAATTGCGGAAGATCGTATAGAAATAATAGGTAAGGATACAAAAAAGGTTGTTGGCCTAATATTAAAGGCTGATACCGAAGGAACTCTCGAAGCAATAAAGTCTTCTTTAGCCGAGCTTGTTACTTCTGCTGCTACTTCTGATTTCTCGTTAAAGTTTGTTTATACAGGTACTGGAGATTTAACTGCGTCAGATGTTTTGCTTGCTCATAACACTAACAGTGTGATTGTTGGATTTAACGTAAAAATACCCAACGATGCTCAGTCAGAATCCGAGACCAAAAAGGTGATTATTCGTACATACCGTACAATTTATGAACTTATAGATGAAGTAAAAGACATGTTGGAAGGTGTAGCTTTTGATGATGAAGCTAGAGTAAAAGGGCGTGCTAAGGTATTGAAAATATTTAAACTTCCTTCTGGGGATTTGGTATCTGGTAGCCAAATTACTATTGGAGAATTTAAAGAAGGTAGTCGTGTAGCTATATACAACAAAGACCCTGAAGACTTAACAGAACTTGATATCCCTCTATATAGGGGTAAAATTAAAAAAATAAAAGTTCAAAAAGATGATGTAGCCAAGGTTAAAAAAGGTATGGAATGTGGAATATTTTTTCAACCTCAATTTACTGAGATTCAACCTGGTTATTTTATAGAAGCGATGTAATGCCTACAAATAACAGCCCTCAAGAAATTTGGGATGCACTTAAACAAGCAAAAAACCCTATTTGTTTTTTAGATGGTAGACTAGACTTTGATAGTGTTTGTTCTGCTCTGATTGTAAAAGAATTACTTTCCATGGAAGGTGTAGAACTTCCCCTCTACTGGCATTCTTTTTATGTAGCTGATTATAAAAAATATTTTGAGGTAGATAAAATTACCCCTAATGTTGATCCCACTCAATTTGATTTCACAGATTATGACTTATTGCTGTTTTTAGATTGTGGCGATGCCCATCATCTTGCCCCGCAAGGAAACTTTGTTATACCTTCTCACATAAAAACAGTAAATATAGACCACCATACAGGTAATCCCTTCTATGGTGACTTAAATTATGTATTATATAGGGGTTCCAATACTAGTGTGCTCTATAACTTCTTTTTAGAACTCGATCTTACTCTTAGCCCAAAACTTTTAAAATATATTGCAATGAGCTTATTAACTGACACCGGCTTTTTAAAATATGATACTGTAACTTCCGATGATTTTAGGTTAATTGCGACTTTGGTTGATTCAGGTATTTCTATCTTTGACATTATTTATGAACTTTCATTCTTTTTAACACCCGACGCATTTAGACTAAATAAGCTTATTTTAAATAATATGCGTGTAGAAAAAGAAGGGCGTTTTGTGTATACAACAATCACACAAGATGAACTCGCTAAATATAATATCGACGAATATAACGTAAAAGGTGGTAGCCCTTCGGATTATTTACGTCGTTACGAAGGTATGAGATTTGCATTTTCTATAACTGAGCGTAATGCTAACAAAGGTTTGTATAGCGTGAGCTTTAGATCCAGTGAAAAAACCTATGATGTTGAAAAATTAGCAAAATCCCTAGGTGGTGGTGGTCATACAAGTGCTGCGGGTGTTAAAATTGTTGATCCCGTAGGACTTGATAGTGTAATAAATACTGTGTTGAGTGCTATCTATATGCTAGATGCCGATAAATCATCCTAAAACAGTTTCAAATCTTTACAACTCGTGTCCTATAGTATATAATCCGGCGGATAGGATATAATCATGGAACAATCAACAACAAAAAATATAGAAGAAATAATTGCTACCGCTACTCGGATTGCGCTAATTCCATCTAAGATCTCTGGAGCAGATGCATTTACAGCAGGGGTAGGTTTATTTAACATGTTAGAAGAAAAAGGGAAAAACGTAACTTTTATATATAAAGGCGAAATACCTGAAGGTACTGAAGGTTTACTAGAACAGTCCAAAATTATGAGTAAAGTTGACCATCGTGATTTAATTATTTCTATAGATTTTACAGGTACCGAAGCTGAAAAGGTTAAATATCAAACAATAGGTAATAAGCTGGAATTTAGAGTGGGACCTTTTTATAAAGACTTTGACCGTTCTAGAATAAGCTTTGATATGGCTTCATTTGACTTTGATGTTGTTATAGTTCTTGGTTTACAACGATTAGAAGATTTAGGTAGTATTTACACTCATTTAAACGCAGAGTTTAACAAAGCTCAAATTATAAACATAGATAACACCACACGAAACACTAGATTTGGACATGCTAATGTTATTGATGCCTCTGCACATAATCTTAGCCACTTAGTGTTTAATCGCTCATTGGAATGGGGGCTTACTCCAAATGTCGCTGCTGCAAAGGCCTTGTTAACTGGAATAGCCAATAAAGAAAAAACTAAAGTATCGGTATAATAGTTTATCTTTGCTAATAGTAGCTACTAAATGCTAACATTTAGTTATGCACCTTACTCGCCGTATTATTATTTTTTGTACTCTCGCTAGTTTTGTTTTATTTTCTCCGTTTGTTTATGTATATGCCGAAGCTAGATATTTAGATCTATCTGATTATTTAACAACTTCACCCTTCGTGATGGAAGTAGCATCTAAAGTTGTATTTTACGGTAACGGTTTTAAGAAGTTTCTTCCATCAAATCAACCCTACACTGTTGAACTAGTAGCAAAGGGTATTGGTATTTCAAATACTTCTCCTCGTATGGTGGTGTTTATAGATGATTATCCTTTGGTGATATATAGACTCTCTCCCGAGTTTAGTTCCTACAAATTTTTATACTATGATTCTAGTTTTGATATTTCGCGTATAAAAGTGGCATTTCTAGATACAGATGCTACTGTTTCTAGTCAAGCCCGTTTTTTTACATTAGGCAAACTTTTTGTAAACTCCGTTTTGTATAATGCCTCTGATTATTACTCCTATGGTGCCTGGGATACTAATTCTGGTTGTAGTGGAGGATATAAAAATACTAGCACATTACAATGTAATGGTTATTTTGACTTTGGTAATAAAGATCCAAATCCCCCAGAGACTTCTATAGCTAGCAGAGATGAACGTTTTGGTGCGTCTGCTTGTGAAATATCTACAGCATTAGAGCTTGGTTCTGGTTATGGCTGGGGACAAGGTATTGCATACCCAAACGAACGCGAAATAGCAGGTTGTGCTAAAACACATTCCAACACTTTCGTTTTGTTGACTGTAGGTAAGTTGGATAATACCGTAAATTTGGATGAAGATTTAGATGCACTAAAAGCTAGCTATTTAGCCCCTGGGGAAGTAACAGACTATGCAGCATTAGAAGCAATCATTGCCAAATATGTTTCACAACGGAGTTTACCTAATAATCCTTACTTTGATTTAGATGCGGAGAATGCCTTATCCAGTTACTTAAACATACCTAGAATAGCTGCCGATGCTAAAGCTGCAGGGCTTATGACCTATTGGCAAATTACAAACGAACCCGATAATATTTTTGCTGCCTATGTCCCTCCCGAAGATTATGCTGATTATTACGAACTTTTTTACAATAGAATCAAAAAATATGATCCTTCAGGTATGGTATCTAATGGGGGATTTCATCGCCCATTATCTAGTGATCCTAGGATTAACCCAAACTACTGGAAAAATTGGGAAGACAAGATTAATAATATTGCGGCTAATGATGGCGTAAATAAACCTAATAGCTTTTATGCATACGCTGCTTACCCTTTAATTTGGCGTGAGGCAACAAAAGAAAAGTATGGGCATTACCCACACGTGGATTTTTGGAACATACATCCGTATCCCTATAATCAAGAGAATACTCCCAATGCAGCTGTGGAAGCTTTTTCTCACACTAAACTTTCTGTTGATCATTTTAGAGAGTTTATGGAGTATATAGGCGATTCGACAAAACCTTTAGTTGTATCAGAAGTTTCTATATTTGGTAGGACTCCTACGGGCTTTGCCTGGATATGTACTTCCGACGCTCAATGTGACAGTTTACAAGTTGTTGAGCAAGCATACATGGACATAGTAATGCCCTATATGTTGGATGGATCTTCAGGTACACCTAAAGTACAGAAAGTCCTGTGGTATCTAGGGTTAAATGATCCAGTATTCCCGTTTGATGCTGGTGCTCTTTATACTCGTCCAAATGGTACCGATGCCAATGGTAATACTCTCTATCACCCAAGGACTTTGGCACAAAATTTTATAAACTTAAAAAACTCTTATAAAGATGATCGTGCTCCTATCATCTCTCGTGTTAATGCGTTGTCTTCCGGACGTTCGGTTTCAGTAGTAGTAGATGCATATGACCCCTCAGATAGAGTTGTGCCAAATAGTAATTTTAGAACTTCTGGA
>JAGQNX010000149.1 GCA_020427865.1 candidate division WWE3 bacterium | reverse complement strand
TGGGGATCGAACCCACGACATCCGCCTCCACAGGGCGGCGTTCTACCGCTGAACTACAGCCACCATAGAACCTAGTCTATAGAACAGGTTTCATTATAGCATCAAAAATACCATTTTATTTCTTTTTATACTATAATGCCCCCGCATTTCTAATATATTATAAGTCTATATGTATCCATTTTTTTCATATATCCCCGCAGGGGACTTCAATACCTACAGCACCTGTACATTCTTTGTTACAGGGTCTACTTTTTTCTTAGCAACCTGTAACATGTTAGATGTTTCAATTTCCCATTTTAAGAAATTTTAAAGTATGTCATTCGATTTTGAGATAAGACCAATTCCTAATGCCTCCAAAGATTCTGAGTTGCCATTACCGCTACTTCCCTACTCTACATGGGTTTCTTCGCCTAGCACTCCGATTGAGCAGGTAGCGGATACTGGTCGCAACACCAATGGTAATTGTTTAGCAGTTCAGGAGGATTTTAAGCAGTTAAACTACGAATACAAAAGACGTGCTCTCGAAAAAACCCAACTTATTCAAGTAGAAGTAGACGGGCTTGAGCAAGATCCAGAGTCTTCGTTTTCTCCCGAATATGTTCGCGGACTTTTAGAAGTTTTAATTGCAGATTCACGTCTATCTGTTGCACTGTCTAGTACCTGTTATACAGATGAACAAGGCAGTGTGATACTATTCGAGTCGTCATTACCTGCCCCTTGGGCTCTAAGTGAGTATTATGGTAATTCCCCCATAGTTGGATTTTCGTATGTTATAGCGGGTGCTCATCTGAATGACTCTGCCGATAGTCCATTTAGCAGAGAACCTGTTTCTACTAATACGGTATTTGCGGTACACGAATTAGCGACACCTCGAATTACAGATCCAGAATTACTTACTGAGTTTTTTACACAGTATCCTGAATTTGCATTTGGTGGTTATGATCTCTCTCGAGAATGTTATGTGGCGTATACCACAGTTGCACACCTCGAAATGCCAGATACTGACGATCCGTATTGGATGATTTTTGGTGGTGACAGCGGTTCGGTTATGTATGACACCCATTTTGTGGAGCCTTTACGTTTAGTAAACGTAAATGTGTTTCCAAAAACTGTTGAAGTAACTGTTTCAGATCAGTCCCATTATCTTGAACTAGAGACTACAGAAGCACCAATTGGTGCAAGTTTTACTCCTGAGGAAGTATTTGGACTACTTAAATTTATAGTTAATGATGCCCCTCTTTTACAAACTGCACATATAACAATTCGTACAACCTCCGATGCTAATTCTGTAACAACTGCAGAAATAATGCCCGAAACTATATGGTCTTGGTTACCTGGAGATAATGATGATTGGCTACTAGACATCAAATATTCTGCGTTAGCAGATTCTAATAATTACGCGGATTCTCAGGTATCTGTAACATTGGATGTTGCGGCTTCTGTTGATTCCGACGACCCAGCTCACTTTGAAGCTCTTTGTGCTAGATGTCCTTTGTTTGAGCATGCCTCCTATAATGCTGAGTGCCTGCTGTATGAGCTGCATTTGCCCTTAGCTTTATATAATGTAGAGACTGACTCTTGGAGAATATATTTGTGTGATACTACTGCTATTTCTAGATTACCTTTAGAGTTTCCGATAGATGCTATACAAGTAGACCCCGAGAACAAGCTTCCTTTTGTAGAGATTTTGCATCGTGATATTTTGCCTGAACCTTTAACAAGTTTTACTATATGTGACTATAGGGATGAGTATTTTAGTGCTACAGATACTGCTGACACCGCTTATACTGAGGATGACGATGCCGGTTTTGATGATTTGGACGAAGATGATTTCGGGGGTCTTGCAGGTAGAATATTGTTTTGATTATAAATCTAAAAATCTCCAGTTTTCAAAATCCAAAAATCTGTCTGCCAAATTAAATGTATATTTATCTCCTATGCCACTTATACGCTTTGTTACATAGTAGTTTTGATACGGATGATACAAAAATATTGCTGGAGTGTTTTCCATAATCGCATTTTGAAATTCTCCATAATGTACTCTACGTGTCGTAGATTCTATAACATTTCTGCCTTCTTCTAAAGATCTATCAGCTCTTACTTGCTCAAATCCACTTAAATTAAGACCTGGGTAATCTTTTTGTGTTGAGTGCCAATATGCGTATCTATCTGGATCTCGTCCAGTTTCTTGCCCATACAAAAGTATTTCAAAATCTCTATTTACTATTATTGTGTCCTGAATCCTTTCGGGATCTACCTTTTGTATTTCTACAACTAGTCCTAGTTTATCTTCCCAGGCATCTTTAATTCTTTCAGCAAGTTGTTTATGTTGGGTAATGTTTGGAACTGTAATAGTAACTGGATTTATTGGAATATCTTCTAAAATGTCTTTGTCATAGGGGTTAAAGTTTATAGCACCATCTGTATAAAGGTTTCTACTAATAGGACCTTGTGCCAAAATTCCATATGGGGCTATAAGATCTTCTATGTCTAAAACCTGCTGCATTTTTTTTCTAAATTCTGCATTTTCCACGTTTTCGTTTCTTAGGTTAAAGATTAGTGAATAATATACTCCCTGCGTGGGAAAGCGATAAAGTTCAAAGTTTTGCAATTTAATCTGATCGTTTAGTATAAACCCATCTATTTCGCCGAGTTTAGCACCTGTTAAAAGTTCGTCGTCGTTTGAATAATATCTAAAAGTCAGTTTTTTAATTTGTTCGTTTTTTTCTGTAGCTAAAGTAACACTTTTGGTTATAGGCCCATCTTTAGAAATATTTACTATTTTATATTCACCGCTCGAGATTGGCATAAGCGGATCGTCATTTTCTTCGGTATTGTTTTTCATTACAGGGTTAGTAAGTAAGCTTAAAAATGGGGAATATTTATTGGGAAGCGTGTATCTAATTGTGCGAGAGTCCACTTTGTCGGTAATTACTACTTGTAAGTCTGGAATCTTAAATGCGGTATAGATTAAGTCGTCTGTGGTAATTGGTGTGCCATCTGACCAGGTTATGCCTTCTTTAATCTTAATTTGATAGACTAGGCCATCTTCCTGAATTTCCCAACTTTCTGCTAAATCTGGTACTAACGATCCAAAAATATCGTACTTAAACAATC
>JAGQNX010000014.1 GCA_020427865.1 candidate division WWE3 bacterium | reverse complement strand
ATAGAAATACTTATTGTTATTGGAATCATTGGTATTCTTAGTGGTGTTTTGGTTTCAGTAATTAACCCCGCAGGCATTCGTGCGAAGTCTAGAGATGCTCAACGCAAATCGGACTTAAGGCAAATCCAGACTGCCCTTGAGTTGTATTTTGCAGATAATCGTATGTATCCAGAGCCTGTTTTAAATGGTTGTGCTCCAGGCAATACCTTAGGATGTACTACAAAAATAGATGGTAACGACAATCTAACTGATGAAATAAGTCCTAGCCATATATCAGCTGTTCCGTTAGATCCCAAGTTATCGAGTGCTACAAACCAAGATGTTTGTTCGCAACCTACCCAATATCGTTACAACTATATGACAGATGCTAGCAAAAGTATTTATGTTTTAACTGCAATAATGGAAGCTCCCGATTCTAACGATGAAAGTACCTGTCATAGTCTATACAACTGGAATAGACCTGATACAGGACCTCATTTAGAAATTTCCTGTAGAAATAGTTCTGGTTATGTAACCGCCAATGTCTGCTATGGTTTACAAAACCCATAAACAAAAAAAGAATAAGGGGTTTACTCTTGTAGAGTTACTTTTGGCTATTGGTATTTTAGCGGGACTTACTGCTGTTACCGTGCCTGGATTTGCTACATATTCAAAAAACCAACGTCGAAAACAAGCATTAACTCAAATTATGGGTGATATTTCTCTTGCTCGTAACAATGCTACATCTAGCAAGTCATCTAATTCGGGAGCTTTATATTGGGGAATACGTTTTAAATCCAATTCCAACACGTATAATTTACAAACTGCAGTAAATCCTAATAATTGCGGTGCAATAGAAGAACCTGGATGTAGTGAGGGTGTACCGGGATGTTTTGCTAATACACACATTCAAAATAAATATAATTTGCCTGAAGGTATGATTACAAGAACAAATGGTTGTGTATATTTTAAAATAAGTGACGGTGCTGTAGCTCCTCTTCCACATGGTGTGACCTCGGGTACTACACGTGGTAGGATTGTTGTAGGGTTTGCAACAGATACAGGGACAGAGTGTGTAGGTATATCAATTTCAAATGCAGGAGTCGTGTCAGAAATACCTGTGAAATGTGATGGTACTAATGAATAATCTTTATAAAATATTTAAAAAACAACACGGGGTAGGTTTGGTAGAAACCATATTTGCTATAGGTATTGCAGTTGTTGTGATGACCTCTTTAGTAAGTTTAGCTTTAGTTTCTTTGCGCACATCCCAAAAAAACACTAGTTTATTACGTCAATCTAAGTTGGCTAGTGAAGAGCTTGAACGCATAAGAACCTATAAGCTTACACGTGACTGGAAAGACTTTGTTGACGATATGCGTAATTGTACTGGTACTTCGTATTGTTATATTGCACCGGATCTTGTTTTACATATTGATCTTGTACCTCCCTATGGCGAAAGTTTGGAAGCATTTGGGGATGCTAATATTTATCGTTACTTTAAAGCTTATGATCCTGCAGCTGTTAGCTACCCTGTAACTTCTGACTCCGCACTTATCATAGATCCCGGTACTACCCCTGATTTACTGCGTGTTTCTGTAACTGTAGAAACACATGTAGGAGATGATGTTGTGTCTGCCCACACTCATACAGATATTTCTAATTGGACAAGATAATGTATAAAACTGTTTCTAAGCATTCTATAAATTCTGGATTTACTCTAGTAGAGGTGATTATGGTTGTAGGTCTTTTGGCTATGGCTGTTGGTCTAACCACTTCTATGGTATTGTCTATTACCAAAAGCTTTTCTAAAACAGATGCTTCCAATGATATAGAGCGTCAAGCAAATGCTCTAATATCGTCTATGGAGAGTGAGATTCAGGATTCTCATTATGTAGAACTTGTTAATAATGCTACTGGGCCTGATTTTTTAAGAATTAAACGCTACACAACCGAACAACCTAACGGTTCTAATGATAATATTACCCGTGATTCTTTGGCTAAACTTGAGCTAACAATACTCTATAGCTTAACTTCCAACACCTTATATAGAAAAGTAGAAAATATTGCAATTATTAATGATACGCCAGACTCTTATCCTGTAAATTTGGTTCCTTTCAACAAGGATATTGCCCTTCCTCTTCATTCTATAAAAATCGAAGACGGTGGGGTGTTTGTTAGATGTAGTGATACTAATCCGGACTGTTTTTCTATAGTTAGTTCTCCTACTCCAACTATAGTAAAGCTTGGTTTTGTGTTTTATTCTCCTGTAACTGCATCCAATTTCTTTGAAGAAGTCCCAATAGATACTACTGTAATAGCAAAAGGTACCTATTAGGTAATATGACATATTGCTTAAATATGTATATAACCTTACACTAAAATTATGCGCATTATTGGATTAGATTTAGGAAATTCCACATTTAAAGGTGTGGAAATGAGTGACGATAAAGGTAACATTGTTTTACGTCGCTTTGGTGTTTACGAAAACACCGCCATATCATTTAACGCGGAAGACGATCACAGCCGCAAGGAATATATTGCTGCACTTAGACATTTTATTTCAGAATCTGGCTTTAGTGTTAGTGATGTTGTAGTT
>JAGQNX010000013.1 GCA_020427865.1 candidate division WWE3 bacterium | reverse complement strand
TGAAGTGTGTCCATAACAAGAGTAGATTTACCTGAGCCTGATACACCAGTTATACATACAAATTTACCAAGAGGTATATCAATACTTATGTTATTTAGATTTCTACCAGAAGCTCCTATTAAGCTTATAGATTTTCCTGCAACTTTATCAGCTAATTTGGAAACAACCTCATCCTCCATTTTTAATTTTTTTAGTGTACTGCCAACTTTTGTTTTACCTGATAAGTATTTTCCTGTAATCGAATTAGGATTTTGCATTAAGTCTGTGGGTGTACCCTCCGCAATTAAATTACCCCCATGTACACCTGCTCCAGGGCCAAAATCAAAGATATAATCACTTGCTAGCATTGTGTCAGTATCATGCTCTACTATTAGCACAGTGTTACCAAGATCCTTTAGGTACTTTAATGTGTTAATGAGCTTTTTTTGATCTCTAGCATGAAGACCAATAGAAGGCTCATCCAGAACATACAATACACCTGATAGCCCTGAACCAATTTGGGATGCTAACCGTATTCTTTGAGCTTCACCTCCTGATAAATGAGAAGACTTACGTGAAAAAGTTAAATAAGATAAACCAACATCTAACAAAAATTTAACTCTATAGTTTATTTCTTTAATTACATTTGTTGCTATTTCTAGTTCAGTTGCAGAAAGCTTTGCTGGTAAATTATTAAACCACTCACTAAATTGTTCTATGGAATATTCTGCAACATCATTAATATTTTTTTTTTCAATCAACACAGCTAAAGACTCTTCTTTCAATCTAGACCCTAAACACGTAGGACATGGTTCGAGTAGCATATATTTTTCTATTTCTCTACGCATAGAGTCCGATTTAGTTTCTTTGTGTCTTCTCAATAGGTTATTTATTACACCTTCAAATTTAGCAAAATAAACTCTATCTTCACCTGAACTGCTCTTATATGTTACGCGAACTTTTTCTTCATCAGGTAAACCATACAACAGTACGTTTAAATGTCGCGGGTCTAAATCTTTTAAAGGTACACTTGTTGAAAATTCTTGATGCATAGCCACAGCTTTAACAACATTAGACATCCACCCCTCAGATTCGAATATATTTGCCCAAGGAAATATGCCACCTTCTTCTAGAGTGAGGTTTAGATTCATTAAAAGTGTAGGGTCCACATCTAGCTGTGTGCCTAAACCATCACATGTAGGACAGGCGCCATGAGGTGAATTAAAAGAAAAGGTACGGGGCTCAAGCTCAGGTAGTGAAATGTTACATGCCGGGCAAGCAAAATTCTCGGAAAAAAGATGTTCTTCTAGTTCTTTTGGTTCGTCTGGAAAATCAAAACCAGCATCCTTAACGAGTGCAAAGATTACATAACCCTCACTCATTTTTAAAGATGTTTCTACAGCTTGTGTAATTTTAGATGTTATCTCCTTTAAGTCTTCATCTGTTGATGTATTTTGCTTACTAATAACAAATCTTGATAATATAGCGTCTATTGTATGTTTGTTGTTTTTAAAAAGTGACAGATTTGTAGTGAGGCTATTAATGTTTCCGTCTATTCTTGCACGAACCACTCCTTGTTTTAATAGGTTTTGAAACAAATCCTTAAACTCACCTTTTCTATCCCGAACAATTGGAGACATCAGTATGGCACGGACACCTTTGTTTAGATTATAATCGTGCTGAGTTTTAACAATCTCCAATATAGCTTCTACTATCTGTTGAGAGGATTGCCTACTTACCTCTCTCCCACAATTAGGACACATAGGGTGTCCAATACGTGCAAATAATATTCGTAAAAAGTCATAAACCTCTGTAATAGTACCTACAGTAGATCTAGGGTTACGAGAAGTTGTTTTTTGATCAATCGCAATAGCAGGTGAAAGAC
>JAGQNX010000148.1 GCA_020427865.1 candidate division WWE3 bacterium | reverse complement strand
TAATTTCTAAAAATATCGACATGGGCAGTTAGAATATGCTTTACAGCTCATTAACTATATATAATATACCTTTATCTCCGTCTAATGTAACGTTCTTAGAGATTAAATATTTTGGATCAACATCTAAAATTATGGCAGGAACTTTAAGTTCACGGGCAACAATTGCACCATGGGCTAGAGGAGATCCTGTTTTAAACACTAAACCACGGGCTTCACGAAAGTGCTTAGTAAATTCAGTCGAAGCATTGGGAAACATTGCAATAGGAGACTGGACACTCTGACTTGGGTCCGTAATATATTGCACATGCCCCGTAATGGTCCCAGGAGAGCATGAAATACCTTTGTACCAAGCGGCGGTAGAAGCGGCATCTTGCAAATGCTCACCTTCTATAGAAAATCCAATGTCTCCATTATTTATAATATCTGGAAGTAAGGCACGTTTATCTTTAGCTTCATAAATTTTACGATCAGCAGTTTGTGCAGCTAGGAGTGGAACATAGTCATCGGTCATTGTTTCTAGTTCATTTAGTGTTAACAAGTCGTAATTTTCAAAACAATGCTTTGAAGCTAAATTAACACAATACTTGTTTAAAAAATAAAGCATGACTTGTGTTTTAAAGCGTAAATTGTTACGCAAACACTGTAAATAGGCTTCTACCTTTAGCGACTCTGGGGCATTTACCTGTGGAAACTCCAAATGCCAAGGAATTTGGGCACCCGAAAAGTCATATTTTTCGATAGCAGAATAACCTATTTCAAATCTCCAATGGGAAAACTTAGTTTCCATATAAGCGTCAGTACCACTAATTAATACATCAGATTCATGTACATATCTAGTTAAATCGTCCGTAAATGTTCTAATTTTATGGGCATTGTTATATTGATGAAAAAGCCCATGTAAATATGATATGAATACAATATGTTCATATTGAGCTAAAAAATCTTTAGTGTTTATGTGACCTACAGAAATTGTACGTGCAAGTGTAGCACTAAACTCTTCATAAGCATTAGCAGCTTGTTTAATAAAAGATTGGGGTTTTAAAAAAACATGAAGCTCTTTAAAAAACTTTTGAGTAAAGTGTGCCCATTGTTTGGGAGTAGCTCTAAATGCAGGAATAACAGAATTTACAACATTTCGACCTTCCAAAGTAAGTTCAAACATACTGGGTTCCAAGATAATATTTGATTCAACAGCTAAATCAGAGTAAATACGACCATAAACATATACCAAATAATCTCTAGAATCTTGGTAGTTACCTACACCAAATTTTGAGAGTACTTTACGATAAGGACCTCTATAACCAAATATCTTACTTATTAATGAATATGTAAGCGGGTTTGCAAAGTCAGTTAATTCACCCACTCGATTAGCCACGTATGTTTTTGATTTGTCTAAAGTTACTTCTAATTGCATATGGGCAGAAACTACAACCTAATACTGAAATCCAAAAAATGTCCTACTTAAATATAGCAAGTTGTTTAAGAAACTGCGAGAGTAACGTAAAATAGGATTGTGAGAGTTCAAAAGATACTGGGTGTAATAATTGCCATTGTATATATACATGTAATACTAATCACACAAGCACAAGCTTTAGTGGTTTTGGCACCTATAGCACTTTTAACATTAATAAAAGGAATTGTAATTGTACTATCCGCAATCGCTTTTCCAATAACATTTTTAATATCTAAGTTAAAAAAAAGACACCACAAAAAACATTAATAATTAATCATGTGCATCAATATAAAGTCCATTCGGAAGATTATCTTGAAGCATTAAATAGTTAGACCCCGATATATTTTGTTTAAAAGGTGCATCTATAGGTTGCAGAGTGTATTTATGAGTAATATCTCCAGTTTTTAGTTCGTAATTTAAATCTGAAGTACTTATTTTGGGATTAGTAAGATAGGTAACCCGTCTGTTTAAAGAGTCTATGACACCATAAAACGAGTGAGATCTATAATAAGGGTGTGGTTTATTTACGTCCGTATAGTCTAGATGATGAAGATTAAAATCTTTATCCCAATACAATGCCCAATTAGTTTTTATATCAAGTAAATACACATCAGGACCAAAAGAATAATTAGTCGAGCCCACTAATAAGGCATTTTTACTCCTATAATCCTGCCCATTTATTTTAACAACATCATCTCCAATAAAGCTGCCACCATATTTTGAATAATTAGGATCGGCTTTAACAATCATAGACATATCTACAAAAGGTATATGTAAGTCCACTTTAGTATCATCAGAAAAAGCTAAACTATATTTAGCGGTATAAGAACGTTCTGAAGAATAAGTTGGATCATTTACAAATTTTATAACTGGATTTTGTAAATTTGGTTCTAATGTCTGCCATTGTTGCGACGAGGAATCATATAAATGAGCAGAGTTATAAAACTTAGAGCCACGACGCGTACTAGAAACATATATTAAATATGTGGGGTTAGAATCAGTTATTGTTAATATTTCGTAAGTAGAAATAGTATTCTCGTTAGAAGAATTAGCTGTAGGAAAGAAATAATAATATACATTTACTGAAACACTAAATACAAGAAAAGCTGTAAGAATGAGTGTTACAAAAATAAGAGGACTGGTGCTTTTTTTTGACATAAACGTAATGTGGTACACCCGGAGGGATTCGAACCCCC
>JAGQNX010000147.1 GCA_020427865.1 candidate division WWE3 bacterium | reverse complement strand
CCTAAATTACCAGTCCAACATCCAATGTCTAAAACTGTTGATTTAGGTTTTATTTCATTAAATACGGTTAGATTTAGAGACTGGCTATAATCTCCCGACTTTAGAGTGTTAGATGTCATTTTAGTTTTTCTAAATTTACAACTACTTCAGTAGCTCCTCCTACCCAGTAACACCAAAAACGTTCAAAACCGGTGGGGGAAAATCGTATTAAAAAATTTATTACATGTACAAAGGGGCGTAATGGTAAAAAACACTGATTAGGATGAATATACTTGGCATAAAGACCGGTGTTAGGATAAAGTCCAAAATACTTAATCTGTCGGTTTAAAATCTTAAAATTAACGTTTGTATAAAAATGATGATAGTCATTGGGTTCAAAACAGTTAAAACTTCCATAGCCAAAAGGTCTGACATGGGTAATATCAGAAAAAGCACCCATGCTAGAAAAATGCGGAACTCTTATATGCAATAGGCCACCCGGCTTTAATATGCGATGTAACTCTTCCATTTTTTTTATTGGATCATGTAGGTGCTCCAAAACATGGTACATATGTATTTCGTCTACAGAGCCGTCATCAAAAGGATAGGGGACTTGATCTAGGTTATGTACTACATCTACATAATCATCTATTTTAACAACATCAACACCAATAGAATTGGGTATACGTGTTTTACCACAGCCAAGATTAACTATTACCTTTTTTGACATATGAATATTATAGGTACATAACTAAAAAATTTCCAATAAGAGCAGATACTGTTAAGATAAGTTTGTGAGTAAACAAACTATAGATTTTATAGGAATAGGTGCACCCAAAAGTGGATCGACTTGGATAGGTAAATGCTTAGAAGATCATCCAGATATATTATTTTCTTCCCAAAAATCCAGAAAAGAAATTTTCTTTTTTACAGATACACATAACTGGGTAGAACAAAGCGAACAACTAGGAAGACTAACATACTATCACAGAGGATTTGATTGGTATTTAGATCAGTTTCCAGCATATGAAGAGGGTAAAGTTAGAGGTGAATTTACTACTGCATATTTGGCAGACAAAAAAGCACCAGAACGCATAAAAAAACACCTGCCAAATGTTAAATTACTTGTAACATTAAGAAACCCCGTTGAAATGATCTATTCACTACATTGGTATTTATATAACGGTGCATTTACAAATCTAGACCCTGATTTTAAAGTTACATTAGAAAAGGGACTATTAACAGATAAAGGCTATTATGCAGCAAATTTAAAAAGATATTTTGAACACTTTGATAAAAATAAAATTAAAATCATACTTTTTGACGATATAAATAAAGATGCTGCACAAGTTATTAAAGAGATTTATAACTTTTTAGGAGTAGACGATACATTTGCACCAAATCACTTAAACGTACGAGTAAATGAGGCATTTACAACAAGGAGCAAAGGAATTAAAAAATTAGTACACAACTCTATAAAACTAATAGACAAAATGCACATGGAAAAACTACGTTTAAAGTTAATTGAGAGTCACAAACTCCAAAAAGTATATGCTACTCTAAATAAAACCCCAGCCAAGTATCCCAAAATCACCAACGAAATAAGAAAACTAGGTTACGAAGTATTTAAGGAAG
>JAGQNX010000146.1 GCA_020427865.1 candidate division WWE3 bacterium | reverse complement strand
CTTATAGATAGCATAATGCAAGGAGGTAATAGCGGTTCCATTGTTTTTGATGAATCCGGAGAGTTGGTAGGTGTTTTATATGGAGGCTTGAATGATATGAATACGATGAAAATAGGTGAATTAAAAATACCATATCCTGTACCAACTAATCTTTCATACGCAGTACCCTGCCAACTGATAAATGAAATCATTAATAAGATGTTAAATGACGATTTTTATAAATCACACAAAATTGACACAAAAGATTTTAATAAATATCTTGAGGAAACTGAACCTACAGTTTTAGAACCAAAGATGCCAAATAAAAACATGAAGGAAATAACAAATGACGATATTTTAAAGTTAGAATTTAACTAATAGATGTTAATTAGACTACGGTAACCAGTTCTAACTTCGCACGCTACGGCCAGCCAGAAGAAGCACCCCTATAGATGCGCTGTTCTCAGATAGCTTTTAACCCATAAATAAATAATAAAACTCAAGCAACCCTATTAATAAAATTGCTTGGTATAATTATTATATGAACGAAATATTATGCCCACACTGTAAAAAAGCATTTAAAGTAGATGAGGCAGGATATGCTGACATACTAAAACAAGTGAGGGATGGTGTGTTCGAAAAAGAACTCCATACTAGATTGGAGTTAATGGAAAAAGAAAAAGAAAGTGCTATTAAACTAGCAACTGCAAATACACGCAATGAACTACAAGAAGAACTTGCTAAAAGAGAAAAACTTATCACTCAAATAAAAACTACTTCCGACTTAGAACTTGCCAAATTACAAGCCAAACTAGATAAATCCGAAACCGAAAAAAAGCTAGAACTGGTAGAAGCTGTTAAAAACTTAGAAAAAGAACGAGACATCTTAGCTAATAAGCTCGTAAATAAAAATACTGAACAAAGCCTAGCAGAAGCTTCATTAAAAAGTGAATATGAAGCACAAATTAAAGCAAAAGATGCCGAAATCCTAATGTATAAAGACATGAAAGCAAAACTATCTACTAAAATGTTAGGTGAATCTCTAGAGCAACATTGCGAAATCGAATTTAATAGAATAAGAGCAACTGGCTTTAAAAACGCATATTTTGAAAAAGATAATGACGCCACATTAGGGTCAAAAGGGGATTATGTATACAGGGAGTCAGATGAAAGTGGAAACGAAATAATTTCTATAATGTTTGAAATGAAAAATGAGAATGATACAACAGCAACTAAAAAGAAAAATGAAGACTTTTTAGCAAAATTAGATAAAGACCGTAACGACAAACATTGTGAGTACGCAGTTTTAGTATCGTTACTAGAGTTAGATAACGAATTGTATAACAATGGTATTATAGATATGTCGCATAAATTTCCAAAGATGTATGTGATACGGCCCCAGTTTTTTATTCCTATAATAACAATACTTAGAAACGCAGCTTTAAACTCCTTACAATACAAATCCGAACTTGCCATTGTTAAAGCCCAAAACATAGATATAACAAACTTTGAAGAAAATATAGAAAAATTTAAAGTGAGCTTTGCGCGTAACTATGACCTTGCAAGCCGTAAATTTCAGGATGCTATAGATGGAATTGATAAAACGATTGTGCAACTCCAAAAAACTAAAGAAAACTTATTACGTTCAGAGGATCATCTAAGACTAGCAAATCAAAAAGCAGAAGACTTAACAATAAAAAGGTTAACACGTGATAACCCAACTATGCGAGCAAAATTTGAAGAGTTACGGGATAAATAAAAACCACCGCCAAACACGAAACTTTACCAGACATATTGACTCAAACCTTATTGGAAATTTAAACAACATTTGTTACCATATGCCAATGCTAAACAACTTTGTAGGACAAACTGAAATAAGTTTATTAATAGATCTAATTTTTGGATTGATCTCAGGCATAATTATTGGTTCAGAAAGAGAGGCTAGGGGTAAAGACGCAGGTATAAGTACACATACACTTGTCATAATTGGTGCAATGGCTTTTACCTTTATTTCAGGAATTGTAGATCCAGATTCTAAATCTAGAATTGCAGCTCAAATTGTTTCGGGTATAGGATTTTTGGGAGCAGGTTTAATTTTAAAAGATGGAACAAATGTACGTAATCTCACAACAGCAGCTAGTATATGGGTTTCTGGTGCTATAGGTATGTCATACGGTTTTAATTTACATGCAATGGGGCTTATATTAACTATAGCGTCTGCATTAACACCCCGAATACCCCATATTAATAAAAAATATCTTAATCAGTAATTTGATAATGGATACAAAGATTTAAGAATCTAGATGTACAATCATATATGGATAAACGCGGAAACAGTGCATTGTTTGTA
>JAGQNX010000145.1 GCA_020427865.1 candidate division WWE3 bacterium | reverse complement strand
TCTTGTTTAGAAGGCATTATTATCTTTTTTTCGTGACCTTGTGGTGTTAGATTTTTGAACGCTCTTCCATTGTTTAAGGGCTTCCCTGTATATGGGTCAAATAAAGGTGTTGTATGTTTTTTTTGTTTGTATCTTTCCTCCCCAGTTAACCTTGATTTTATAATTTCTAATGTCATAAGGCTCTAGTTTCTATCTTTTCACTATCTAATGTGTTTTCATGCTGCACTTGTGAATTTATTCTGGAAATATAGTCATTAGAATCGAAATCTAAAGGATCCTTTTGAGTGGAACTTACGTTGTAAGAATCTAGATATTCTTCTAGTTTTCTGCGGCTGGATGTAGGCGTTAGTGTAATTAGCTCTTGTTTTACCCTATTTATATTTTGATAAGTAAATGCTATAGGTGGTATAGGCTCTTGTCTCCAAACCCGTTGATTTTGTGCGTATACAGATTTAAAGAAGTTTACAACCCATTCATCTAGCCAGCGCTCTTCTAATCTAACCAATGCTAACGCCAAACCAAAAGAAACCGACAAGATTATAAAAAACCATTTTATTCCGGAGGTAAATGTAATAAAAATTACATACCCTATGGCACCAAATATCATAACGTAAATAAATTGGCGCATAGTGAGTTCTCCGATTATTTTAAATTCCACATCCATTATATTTTGTGGGACTGCATGTTGTTTGTTTGTGAGCTGTGGTTCGTTTAAAGGCACTCTTACATTATACAGATTTGACTTATGTTTTATACGCTAATTTTAATTATTGGATATTATTTTTTGCCCAAAAAGGAGTTTTCTAGTTTTTTAGGAATTCTAAGTGCTCCAATCATTATGCTTACTGCTATAAATGGTACCATCCAAATTGCTGCAATCTCTTTTAAGCCCTCGCCTACTTCGTAGTTGACTGTACCTAATGTGCTTAAACCTTTTGTAAATGCTACTAATACCAAGAAGTTAGATATGCTAAGCACAAAAAACATTGCAGGAATTGCAAGCACCCTTGCACCCAGTAACTTAAACCAATCTGTAATTACTTTTTCATTACCTGGAATTGTTCCCCATGCAAAAGTTAAAGGTGCCATTACAATTGATCCCATTATTTGTAGCTGTACCAGAAAAGTTCTAGCTACCGCGATCATATAAAATATTAAGTAACAAAGTGCTACTATTCCTGCTACTACCAGTGTTGAGGAAGTTAACCATAAAGAGGCAATAGCGCTTCTAGGACTTACCGTAAAAAATTGTGTGAAGAAAGCTGAGGTAATATTCATCCCATTTGACAAATTAAAGTCATCTATCGTGAATATTGCTCCGGTTTCATGACCTGTATTTATAAGTATCCAAGATGCTGCACTTTTTAAAGGTGCTATCATGGCTACTGCAGTTGCCCCTATAAAATAGCTAAAAGTTATAAGTACAACTCCCAGAACAAGTCTTGGTAGTGCATACTGAGCTGTCACTGCTGTTTTTGTTGGTAATTGTCTCCTAGTCATTATCATTACTCCTGTGACAATTAATCCCACCGACAGTAAACCGTATGCAATGTTTCTTATTTGCACCCAAAGTGTATAAACTAGTTCTGCACCAAATATCTTGTAATCGGTTTGAGCTAGCGCTCTTTGCCCCACATAAGGGACTTTACCCACAACATCGTTATACCAGTATGCATAACTAACTGGAATAGCATCTTTTCTGTCCACGGCTTCTGCAAGTCTATATCCCATTAATGCTAAACCTCTATTTTTAAGTCCCTTTGCTGCCATACGTTCTGCATCTGGAAACCTGCCTGCAGATAACTCATTTATATTGTCACATCCCAACTCTATACAACTTTCTACACTTGCACCACACATCCAGCTGCCAATAGTAGCAGACGTTGATGAATAATCTACACTGGCCCCTGTTCTAGCTATATCTATCCCTGGATTTTCTTCTTGTATGTTTTGAAACGGTGTTTTTCTTCGTTCCTCTTTAGTTTGTGCACAAACATCTGGAGGTGTCTCTGCTGCAAAAGCTC
>JAGQNX010000144.1 GCA_020427865.1 candidate division WWE3 bacterium | reverse complement strand
GCAGAGCAGAAAACACAGAAGGGTATGTTTCAGGGTGGGAGATATAGGGGGAAGATAGCACCAAACTTAAACTATGTGTTGTGTTCCTGTAATAGAACAAAAGGCGGCTGTGCCTTCCGGGCCGACCTCCACGCTAGTCCAGTGAAGACCACCCCGAGGAGCTCCGCTGCCATCAGGTACTCCACGATAGCATGACCCTGCAGCGACAGCACGACCAGAAAGGCCGCATAGAGGGCCAGGTAGGAGAGGAAGTGGTTTTTTTCATTTTATAAGTTACAGGTTGTTGAGATTTTGTAAATAGTTGTTAGTATACATGGTTCGCGAGTCTTTGGAAAATTGAGTTGCCACACCGTTTCTCTAAGCTTATCCGTTGAGTATTTCATGTCATCAAACAAATAGTTTTAGGTTTTTGAAACTTTTTTGAATTAAAAGAGTATAAAGAGCATATATGCTCTTTATACACGCTTAATATGAAAATTAATAGACAAAATTGTTTTTTTAGCTAATTAACACTATATTTGCAGCATATATGCTGCAAATATGCGGAGAAAAAATCGATTTACCGACATTAGTCAAGAGGTATCTGATCTAATTAATACCCAGTCAGAAAAGGCATTTACTGAGAAGAGACTTATTACAATGTTTGAGAGTAAAAAAAGTGATTGGAATTTACTCAATGCTATTTCTGGTAATGACTTTATTAATTTCCTATTAGCAGAAAAGGTCTTAAAGAGAAAAGACTTTATCAATGAGAATGGGAGAGTGAAATCATTATACCATTTACCAGTGATAAGCGACTATTCAGTATATACAGGATTCAAAAGGAATTCATACTTTACACATTATACGGCAATGTGGCTAAACAACCTGACACTTCAAATTCCTAAAACTGTTTATCTCAACCATGAGCACTACGGAAAAGCTATCGGTACGCAATTATCTCAAGAAAAGATAGACGATGCATTTTCTAAAACACAAAGAAGGTCAAATAGATTTTACCAAGGAGGAGGTATTAAGGTAGTTATACTAAATGGGCAATATACGGGAAAGTTAGGAGTGGAATATAGGCAAACTGACGATGAATATTTTGCATACTCTAATATTGAACGAACTTTAATAGACATATCAATTCGCCCTGGATATGCTGGAGGGGTTTTTGAAGTATTAAATGCATTTAAGTTAGCTAAAAGCAGAGTTGATTTGAAGAGGTTAGATGAGTATTTAAGAAAGCTCGATTTTACATATCCTTATAATCAGATAATTGGATTTTATCTGGAAAAGGCCGGGTATGACAAAGGCAAACAAGTGCTATTTGAAAATGAGAAAAAGTTTAGATTCTATTTAACCTATAATATAAAACAAAAGGAGTTTTCTAGGAAATGGAACCTTTGGTATCCCAAAGGTATGTAACTAACTAACTAACTAACGGTATGTTTAAAGGTTTCGACAACAAAGTCAAAATAGAATTCAAACGGCTTTATATCAACACCTGGGTCTATTGTTTGAACGACGCTATCCCATTCCTGAAAGTGCAAATCTTTATAATCGGAAATTTCCAAGATAAAATCTAAGGGTACTTTTTTTGCATCGAATATAACTCGAGCTAATTCCTTATTTTCTGGAGTAGAAAAATCTATTCCAAAATGGTTAGCGAGTACATATATGTCATAAAAATCTCGTGACCTTGCCTTGGCCGTCATCATTAACATAACTTCTTTGTATTTTGTGTTTTGCTGGCATATAGCCCTAAGTTTTTCTATTGCAATCATCTCTGGTGAATATACATTTACAACAGAGCCATCAATTTCAACTTTTTTACTCCCTTTAATATATTCATATTTGCTTATATCTACCTGAAAGATTGTTGAATTTTCTTTACCAACTACAATGGCGTTCCTTCTTATTGCATCTTGATCACTATTGAGCCTTTCAAGCTTCTCTCTTGATATTATCTTGAACTTAACAACATAACCACCCCAAAAGTCTTTTACATCTGCTTCTATTTTTTTTGGTCTTTCTTCAAACTTTACATCGAAAACCGTTAATTCAATTTTGTTTAGTTCGCTATTAAGAAGTGTGCCGAGTTGTTTTTTTAATCTTTCTTTTTCTTCAGGTGAGAAATCATTTTCCATTGAGAAGTCTATATCAATTGAGCCTCGATTAGTAATATCATATGCGATATTTAAAGCATTGCCACCTTTCAGTACTAATAAAGCCATCAATGTTTCATCGGAAACAAAAGCTGCAATCACATGCATCTTTATTTTTTCCAAAGTAGGTGATTCTTTAGGCATTTAACTTTATTTACCTCTTGAAGCATTGTAATATTTCCTAAAACTCGAAGAGGTTAAAACTATTAATTTTAAACAAGTTCTTTTGAAGAAGCTAAGATTTACAGAAACACAAATTGTTGCAGCCAATAAGCGACATAAAACAGGGCAGGGCAAATGGAAGATCTATACTGGTGTGGATACTTACGATAAGCAAGGAATTCTTTAAATACTGCCTGATGGATGTCAGGATGAAGATTGATACGGGGTGCTGTATGGGATATAAGGCAGCTGTTCTCCCGAAAGTCTCCCTAGTAATCCCTGAAAGTACTAGTTGCATGAGCACCATGGGAATCAGCATCCACAGGGACAGATATAATGTACCCAGCTATTAGGAC
>JAGQNX010000143.1 GCA_020427865.1 candidate division WWE3 bacterium | reverse complement strand
AGTGCTATTTCGCCATTATCTAATTCTACTCTAAACAAAGCCCCCATAAGAGACTCTTTAACTATACCTTCTTTTTTTACAATGTCTTTAGTACTCATCAATTTATGCTAACGGTGATGATTTTAACAAGTAAAATCAACAAAAGCAACAATTACAACATCATTTAAATAAATGGTGTTAAGATCTTAGGGCCGTGTTTCGTTACTACTACAGTTTGTTCGAATAGCCCAGATAAACTACCATCTTTTGTTGCAATAGTCCAATTATCATCCAAAATCACAATATCGGGTTCACCTTTCTGGTATATTACCTCAATTGCAAAGACCATACCAGCTTTTAACTTCAATCCTGTATTTGGAGTGCCATAACCTGGAACATAAGGGGGCTCATGCACTTCGGTACCTATACCATGCCCAACCAAATCCTCTGAAACAGTATATCCCGCATTTTCAACTATAGTTTGAATAGCATTACCAACATCGCCTAATCTTTTACCAACACGTAACTTACTTATACCTGCTTCCAAGGCAGTCAATCCCGTATTAAGAAATGCGGCCTCTTTAGATGTTCCAACTTCTACAGTGTAAGATACGTCGGAGTGATATCCCTTGTAAACAGTCCCTAAGTCAATGCTTACTAAATCACCTTCTTTTAAACGATACTTGTTAGGCAAACCATGAACTATACCATCATTTACATTAATACATGTTGTATAACTGTAGTCATCTACGGTCTTAAACGAGGGTGCACCACCTTTTTCTAAAATACATGATTCAGCTAAGGCGTCTAGTTCTAACAAACTAATATTTGCAGCAATAGCATCTAACACACGACGCAGAGCATAAGCAGTAATAGCACCACTTTTAGCCATAAGTTCAATTTCTTGATCAGTTTTAGGTCTAACCATTGTTACCCTTTTTAATTATATTTAATATACTGAGAGCTATAGTTGTGGGATCACCTAATCCGGACACTTCATGCACAAGACCTAACATTAGGTAATCACCAATCACAGGCAGCGTTTCTTTATTAAAAATATCTATACGATGTTGCACAACGGGTAATGTATCATCATCTCTTTGAATAAGTTTACCCTCACATTGGGAACAACTTAGAGGTGCTTCAGAAGATGTTTCGAAAATATTGCAGGAATGACCGTTCTCCTCACAAATTCTACGACCTGTAATTCTTTTTATGATTTCCTCTTCGGGCAAAGAAATGTAAATAACAACATCTACTTTAGGATCATAAAACGCGATGTTTTCGCGAGTTCTACCCCAACCGTCTAGTATAAAACCATTAGCAACATCCGGTTGTTGTAAGCGTTCTTGTAATATACCTGCTACTATATTTGTGGGGGCCAGAGACCCAGAATCCATAAAAGACTCGACAGTAAGCTTGTGAACATGATCCGCAGGTAAATTACGCAGGGTCTTCCCTACAGAGATAAGAGGGAGATGCAAAGCAGATGTTAAATATTCGCCAACAGTGCTTTTACCACTACCCGGAGGTCCCATTAATAAAATACGTTTAAACATTAAATTCCAAACATTTCCATCATGGAACCAGCCTGACTACGCATCTTTTTTTCTGCTTTCTTTTCAACATTTTTAAAAGCAGCATTTATCAGATCTTTTATATCTTTACGCTCTTCACCATCTATGATTAATACATCAATCTTTTTGTCACCTTTTACAACCACTTCAGAAGTACCCTTTGTTTCTGAATGTAATATCTGTTCAAGCTGTTTTTGAATATCAGCTTGCATTTTACGAAGTTTATTTACTGACTTGATTTTATCTAACATGTGTACTCCTTAATTTAAAAAACTATCATAACTTCTTGTTACATTTAACGAATCTAATTGACGTAATGTTTCTAAAACTACTGAAACAACAATTAATAAACCAGTGCCCCCAATGCCACCAACACTATTACCAATAGGTACAAAAGAACTTACTATAAAAGGCATAACAGCAACCAAGCCCAAAAAAACACCTCCAAATAAAGTGATACGGGTTGCTACATTTTTAAGATAGCGTTCAGTTTCTTT
>JAGQNX010000142.1 GCA_020427865.1 candidate division WWE3 bacterium | reverse complement strand
AATCGAACCCCGATTTGCAGGATGAGAACCTGCTGTCCTAACCGTTAGACGATAGGGCCAAGTTTGCAGCACTATAAAAGCACAAGAGTATTATACGAAATATTTAAATATAATGAAGCCCCTGCAATAACAGGTCAAAATAAAACTACTATTAATAAATTGCTACACCACTTTATTTTATATACACTATTCGTATGAGGTTAAATACTAAAACCAGTCTATTGTTGCTGGGGGCAAGTCTTGTTATGGCAACACTAGCCTATTATAGGTTTACAACATTTACACCTCCTATACAAACAAACGAACCTACACATAATCAAACGGCCCTAAAATATACACCACCATTACCAGAAAAGGGTGTAATACTAAGCGAAGATGGCACTAGTCAGGGATTTACGCAAAACGTACAAGCAACAATAAATATAGAAACAGCACGTACATTTTATACAACAGCATTGCAAGAACAAGGGTGGTCAATTGTAAGCGAATCAACAGAAGGAATATTTGAAATAATAGAGTACGCTAGAAACAGCGAAGCTTTAAGAGTTAGTTTAGCTTCTCAAGAAAACAACCTAACAATAATCACTCTTAATTACACAACAAACTAATTAGTTTTTGTACCTACTAAATATACAGCCTGCCAGGGTTGGTAACGACTTGTGTAAGTGTCGGTACTTAGTACTTCATCACCTCTTTTTACGGTACGTGCAAAAGAAACGGTAGAACCCCAAGCTGCCCACTCTACTTGTTTTGTTACACCTTTTGCAAGTGTGGGGTCATCTTTATACACAGGCTCGGGAGGAGCAGTTACATTAGTTTGTACCGGTTCTGTTATTTGTACAGTACGTCCGTCAGGTGTGCCATAAATATCAAAATGTAGAGTTTTGGACTCGGTGTCGTGAAAAGCAGTTACCAAAATATAGTCTTTAGTATCATTTTTAAATTTAAAGTCTAAAGTTGGTTGAAATATTGCAGCATCAAACCCAACAGCACTGTCTAGCTCGTAGTAGCGTACTCTATAAGCGTGAGCATTTCTAGAAACAACGGGAAGACCCGAATTTAAAACAGCTCTAAATAATGTGGTAGAAGTTTGGCAAACACCACCACCAGAACCTAATACAGTTTGCCCATTGTTTATTATAAAAGCAGAATCATAACCAGTTTCTGCACTAATATCACCAACAGCTTCGTTAAAAGAATATATTCCATTAGGAGGAACTAAAACACCGTCAGCACGTTCAGCCGCAAGTAACAAATTGTGCTCACGTGATAAAGCAGATCCGCGGTAAGTAGAATCACCCCGAGCCAAACGTTCTTTTATTCCTAAGCTTTTAGCATCACCATCAAAGCTAAATTGCTTTGTAGGGATAGTAACTGTGTCTTTAAACTTAAATAAAGCTTGCGAAAAATCATAGGTGAACTTTTCTAAATCCAAATCTTGGCCTTGTTTTGTAACTTCAAGAGACTCTACCTTACCATCTTTGGTAGCTTTTACTTTGGCACGTGGTGAGGTAAAAACTTTAGGTGCAATCGTGGTTTGGGCATAATTTTTAAATACAGGATAATTTAAAGATACCGCTACACGTTTGTCTGGAGTTTGATAATACATAAACCCCGAATGATCAAGCTGAGAAAGTTCATAACTAGAAGTACTAACATTTAAAAACGATAATATAAGTTCGGGCTTTAGAGTGATTTGAGTGTCTTTATGATCTAAGGTTAACGGATTATAAATTATTTGAGCTACAACATCTTTAATTAATAGTAAGTCTTGAGTATATGCATTAGGACGCTCTTCTTTTACAGGTAAAGTTTGTAATGTAAAATCCTGCG
>JAGQNX010000141.1 GCA_020427865.1 candidate division WWE3 bacterium | reverse complement strand
CTTTGGTGCAATGCTTCCTGCTACTATTTTGTCTAAATCACTGTCGGTTAATTGCATATCTGCATTGTCTACCTTTTCGGTCGAAAACGTAGCAACCCTTAGTTGTCTGCCTGTTCCATGTGGTAATGATACTGTTGTTCGGAACGATTGATCCGGCTTCTTAACTTCTAATTTAAAATTACAATGAACTTCCACAGTTGCATCAAATTTTTCTTTACTTGAGCTTATAACTTTCTCAAGAGCTTGTTCTATTGAATAAGATGTTGTGTCTTTAGGTTTTGTCATATTATTTTTCTATATTTAATCCCATTGCAGTAGCGGACCCTGCGATTATTTTTACTGCTTGATCCATTGTTCTTGCATTTAAATCAGGCATTTTTATCTCTGCAATTTCTTGTAATTGTTTTTTTGTAATTGTTCCGACTTTGGCCTTATTTGGAGTAGCTGAGCCTTTTTTAAGTCCTAATTTTTTCTTTATAAGTTCTGCCGTAACAGGAGTTTTGGTAATAAATTCAAAACTTCTGTCTTCAAAAACTGTGATTATAACAGATACTTTATTTCCTGCCATATCTTGAGTCTTTGCGTTAAATTCTTTACAAAAGTCCATAATAGGTACACCGTGTTGTCCTAATGCTGGTCCCATAGGAGGGGCGGGTGTAGCTTTACCTGCTTCTACTTGGAGTTTTATATATGCTTTTACTTTTTTTTGTTTCTTTTTTGGTGCTGCCATACTAACTTTGGAATCATAAACTCTTGACCTGTAAAAAGTCAAGTTCTACAGGGGTTTCACGTCCGAAAACGGATACTAATACTGTTATTTTACCCTGCTCTTCATTTACTTCATCCACTTTACCTAAAAATTCTGCAAATGGCCCATCTATTATTCTTACGGACTCGCCAACGCTGTATTTAGCCTCGAATTTGGGTTGTTCCATTGTCATATATTTCATTAATGTTTCTACTTCCGTACGGGGAAGTGGTGTGGGATTATTACCTGTACCTACAAATCCAGTTACACCCGGTGTAGCTCTAATTAAGTGCCAAGCTTCATCTTCCATTACCATATTTACTAGTATGTACCCCGGAAATAATCTTTCATCCACGCGTCTTTTTTTACCCTCTGCTATGACTATTTTTTCTTGAGAGGGTATAAGTATTCTATAAATTTTGTCGCTAAGACCTTTTCCTTGAACTCTTTGTTGTATATTAATGGCTACTTTGCGCTCATGTCCTGAATACGTATGCACTACGTACCACAAAGCATCTGGATGATTTCCTTCTGTTATTTTTATAGTATTTTCTTCTATTTGTTTATTATATTCAGACATTCTCTTTATTTTAGTAATTTATAACTGTGGTTATTAATAGTTGAAACGTGTAATCAAGACTACCAAGAAAAATTCCAACGCCAACACTAACACCTATAACATATGTGGTCAAGCGAATTGCCTCATCTTTATGTGGCCATTCTACTCTCTGGAGTTCCAAATATGCATTATTTATATAATTAGCTACGTTTTCCACGGACAGATTCTAGCATTTATTATGTTAAATGGAAACATTATGCATGATATAATTGCTGAATGTACGGATTACTTTTAGAATCTCCTTTTTTATTTTTGACGGTTGCTGCATGCCTCGTAATTTCTCTTACTATTCATGAGTTTTCTCATGCGTATGTTGCAGATCTCTTAGGTGATCCCACCGCTCGCTATTTGGGTCGTGTTTCTTTTAATCCCTTACGGCACTTAGATCCTGTAGGTACGCTTTTGTTATTACTTGTGGGTTTTGGGTGGGGGAAACCTGTGCCTTTTGATGCTACTAATTTGAGAGATCCTAAACGAGATGGTGCATTGATTGCATTGGCAGGGCCTGCTTCTAATGTTTTACTTGCTTTGCTAGTAAGTCTATGTGTATGGGGGTTTGCATTTACAGGTGTTTTGTATGCTGTTCTTAGATTGATAGTAATGTTTAATTTAATGCTTGCTGTATTTAATATGTTACCCATACACCCGCTTGATGGGTTTAAAGTAGTTTATGGGATTTTACCCTCTAGCCTAGGTGTACAGTGGGTTGCCCTAGCACCTTATGGGATTTATATTCTACTTTTATTATTAGTAACACGTACATTTTCATTTATAGTAACCCCTTTTGTGGCTGTTCTCATGGGGTTTATGGGGTTTTAGCGTGTTTGACGTAGGTGTACATTTCTTGTAAAATAATAATGTTAATACATCGTGTTAACCGTTCTATTTATGGAACGTTGGTTGATTCCAACCACTCCTGATGTGTTAGTGTAGGGATTGCTAATTTTAATCTCCACCTGACCGCTTGGGAATTAGCGAAGTTTTGTTCGTGGACATAACTTTAAAATTCCCCCCTAATGGCGCGCGGGATAACGGCAATCTTAGTTACTTCACATTGGGATCGCAATTATTAATATTTTTTAGAAAAAGGGTTCATACCCTTTTTCTTTTGTTTTGGAATGCCAGATATTTCTGCCATAATTAGACCATGCCTCTTTACTCTTATTCAAAGTTTCAATATCCACATACTAACTTTTTAAAGATTCAGACCTCTAACTTTATTTCAGAACATGCAGCTTTATATCTGACGCATGTCTTTAAATCTTTCTCTGTATCTTTGCTAGGGGTGTTTCTTCCAATATATATTTATAATCTAGCACTTTCTAGTGCACACTTTAGTTCTAATACCTTATTAAATGGTATCTCGTGGATCTTGTTATATTTTTTTCTACGTTCTTTTGTTGCTCTGATCTCAATGGTTTTTTTCGTAAATATACTTTTTGGTAAGTTGGGATTTCAAAGAGCCCTTATATTAAGTGTTTTTTTACTAGCGCTCCAGTTATTATGTCTTAAATATGCCTCTATTAGCATTATTTACGTTATTTTTGCAGGTATATTAGGTGGTTTAGAAGTCACTTTTTATTGGGTCCCTTATCATATATATTTTGTTCGAAAGATGGGTGGTAAGAGTCATAAATATGGAGCACAAATGGGTACCCGTCGTTTTTTAGTGCATACACTTACCTCTATATCCCCATTTTTAGGTGGTTTAATAATAAGCACCTTCAATTTTGATATTTTGTTTGTTATTAGTTTATTGTTATTACTTACAAGTTGTATACCCCTTATATTAAGTCTAACTGATACCAAACATCATTATCACCATATAAGTTCCATTTTTTTGTCCTATTTGTTTAATAAGAAGTACTACTATTCGACTATAGCTTACTTAGGGGAGGGGATTGAGAGTTTAGTTTACACCGTATTTTGGCCATTACTTCTTTTCGTTATATTAAGCAACTACTTGGCAATAGGAACATTACATACGATATCCTTATTTATATCGGGCTTTGTGATTCTGTTTGTTGGAAAGTATATAGATTCGCATACCATTTACAAATTACATACAGTTGGTTTCTATACAAACTCTGTGTTTCATTTTTTACGTCTGCTA
>JAGQNX010000140.1 GCA_020427865.1 candidate division WWE3 bacterium | reverse complement strand
CACCATATAATTTTATTGGACACTCCTTTGGTGGGCGTATTTCAATCTATATTGCAACACAAAAACCAGAGCTTGTTAACATGTTAGTACTTACTAATGCTGCGGGAGTTGCCGATAGAAAGGAACCAAAGATAGAACTATCCAAGTTACTTTCTATAAAAAAAGTAAAAAGTGTTCTTAAAATTCTTATGCCTGAATGGGCATATGGTTTTTTAATCGGTGTATATATAAGGGTAATGGGTTCAACTGACTATAAAAGTGCAACCCCTGTAATGCGTAAAACTTTAAAGAAAGTAGTAAACCTAGACCTTACACCGCTCTTGCCTAAAATAAATACTCCAACTCTTATTATCTGGGGAGAGCATGATACTATAACACCTCTTTACGAAGGTGAAAAAATGCACAAAGGCATCAAGAACTCCAAATTTGTTGTTGTTAAAGGTGCAAGACATAATACACATATAACACATAGTAAAGAATGGCAAAGCAAAGTGATTCCCTTTCTAAAAAGCGGTTAATAAGGAATCAGACCAATACAAGTCAAAAATAGGGAAGATATGTTATCTTGACTTATTTAGGTTATCCTCACGTGCTTTTAACTTTTTTAAAGAGGGTACGTTAAATTCAGCACGCATTTCATCAGTAGTGGCATCTTCAATAGGGCAAAGCTTCCAAAAACCCTTGGAGTTTTGCTTATATTGGGTTCCATACTTTTGAAATTTGTCTCCCCTAGAAAGCAAATACCTATCTAAAGTGGCTGCATACAACCATTTAGCTTTGGATTCACCCAATGCAATAGCTTTAGAACATAGCTCATTTGCTAACTTGTAATGTTCAACTTCAAGGCTGTGCTGCAATATCATAGCAGCATGATAGTAATCTATACCCTCTACAAGATCCTTATTGGCAATAATTGCAAGTGTGGCTTTTAATCTAGCGGCATCACGATCCTTAACTTCCTCTAAAGGTATAGACTTGCCCCACTCTTCCCAATTTTCTCGCTCTTGTTGATCTTGCTCATAAATCTCTTTTAATCTTTGTAGCATGCGTATATTCTACTATACGACTGAGCAATAGTGCCACTTTGGAAGCATATTAGACGGCAGTAATGTTAGAATAAAATGTAATGTTTAAACAACTTTGGCAAAGAGCACAACCCGAACACAATGAGGAACAACTAATGGAAACAGTAATTGCACGTACCCAACAGTATGTAGATAATCATCCAGACACGGTTCAAAAACTTGCAGAAATCGCAGATAAAATTAAAACAGAACACCCACAATATCCTGAAGCCTGCTGTGATTTAGCAGTACAATACGCACAACGCCATCCAGAACTAAACCTACAAATAAAAGCTGGGCACATGAAGCAAGGAAATAAACAAATTAGCCATGGGTGGTTATATGACCTAGAAGAACAGGTCAATATAGATATTACAGTGGGGCAATTCGAAAGATTTAAAGGCGTTGAGATTATGGTATTTACAAACGACGAACTGCGAGACTTAGGCTATACATACAGCGAAAGGGAAACCCAATCTATGCTAAAACACATTGA
>JAGQNX010000139.1 GCA_020427865.1 candidate division WWE3 bacterium | reverse complement strand
AGTTAGTAATGCTCTATCTATAGTTATTTGTGCATTTACTAATGCATCCTGTGGTACAAATTCATCAACTAGTGATTTTAGCTGTTCAAATTCCAAATAATATAGAAGTTTTGGTACAGGTATTTGCTGCAAGTTTGTTTCTAACCTATGAGCTCTAGCTGCTGTATACAAGTTTGTGGTAATTGTAGCTGGTGGTTGACCTTTAGTATTTGGTAATTTATGCATTGTTGCTATTATTACTTCGTTTTCTGTTGGTATAGCCCTTATTACTGTGTTATATATGGCGGCAGCCTCTTCATAAACTTGCTCCAATATATAATTGGTACTCCCCGCAAATGTGTTATCTGCTGCAGGATTATAGACCCATAAGCCTTCTAAAAGTCTTTTGGGTAGTACATCGTCACGAATATCCGTTGCCCAAAATTTATTTACATGTACTTTAGCTTTACCTAACATACTTGAAAGAGGGGTTAGTACTGGGTGATAAAATTCGTCGCGTGAGTGTATATTTATGGGTTTGCGTGTTCTTGCCTCATTTACAGTTTCCACAATCCTATCTTGCATTCTTGCAAATGTAAGTTCTAGATTCCTAGCTGTTTGTTCATATTCTGGCCACTCATGTGATGTTGTGGATTCATCTTGATGTTGCATAAGCGTTGTTAGTTTAGGTGTTGTTTAATTTCTAGTAGATTTCCGTTTTCAGTTATTTGTAATAATTCATACATTATTTGTAGACCATGTGCGCTTGTTCTTACTTCAACTCCTAGATAAATAATGCCATTACCGTTTTTAGATTGTTGAAGTCCCTGTATTGTTTGTTTAACATTCTCGGGTAGCATTTCTAATGTAGGGTTTGTTTCTGGCGGGTATGCAATTCCTGCTCTATATATGGTAGTACCCTCGCCTATTATTATCTCTTCAACGTGAACCTGCTTGTCTTGGGTTGCTCTTACCTCATAGTATAAAGGGTCTGCCGCTATTCCACTTAGTTGTCGTATCACTGTATAGTCATCTGTATCGTGCACGTATAAAATGCCTGTTTCATTATCTTTGTGTTCTATATGGGTATTTCTGGGATCCAGTCTTTTAGGGAGCGCAAACTCCTGTATAGCCTCTACTGCTTTGGGTTGTATAGGTGTCCATTGTTCCCATACAGTATTAAAATTTTCTATTGTATCTATTCCTACTAATTCGCCTGTTTCAAATGTTTCAAACATGCCAGCATTTTACCGCAAATTATTTCAAATGCTATAGGTGATCTATTGATTTGTTTAATTTATTAATGTACAAAATAAATAGACATACAAAATGGGTCCAACCTCCCGGGCCCGCGGTGCCACACGTGGCTGATAGAAAGTCCCTCCCCGGGATAATCTAGAAGCTTAACACGTGTGGCACCTCCCCTCTTTTTTATTTACACTTGATTACCTAACCGTTAACTTTTACAATTTACTGGCAATTAAGATATTTATTTGCGTGTAACGCTCCATATCACGCACTAGCAAAGGAAACAATGAGTACCGAAATGATAAATAAAAGACTTCAAATTATAGAAGTGCTAAACGCCGAACTAAATATACTAAAAGATCAGTTTAGTGATGCTTTAGAAAATGATGTGGATTATCAGGCATTAGTAGAGTTAGAAGCTAAAACTAAAGATGAGGTTAAAGTAAAGAAAGCCCATGTTTTAGAAAAGCCTTCTTATAAAAAATTAGCCGAACTTATAAAAGAAAAACGTACCGAAATTAAAGAAAATAAAGAAGCATTATCTCTAGACTTGGTAGATCAATATAGAGAGTCTGGTTCTGTAGAAGTTACAGACCATGAGGGCAATTTAAAGCGCATGAAGTTTGCAGTACGTTTAGTAAGCTAACTTGAAACTAATTTAGCGTTTTTTAGCATAAATATAGTAATCTCCAATTTGGCTAATGTTTATATGGCCTTCTTTGGTTGTATTTGTAGTTACAAACAAAGAATCTCTATTTGGAGTTATGTACGCATTTGGTCTTATTAGAGTTTCATTAATATCTTGTGGTAAGTGTACATTCAAATTGTTTTCGCCAAAGTAGTAACGGGCTCTAATATACTCACTAGAATCTTCAAATACCATTTCTTTACTAGTGTTTGCATATTTTTGAGTAATCTCTATTAAACCCGTAGTGTATGTTGGTGCAATTAAAAATCTTAATCCTACTAAATAGGGGAGTATAAGCAGTGCTCCGTATTCGAACTTAAATAGTTTGTGTAGCATAACTACGACTCCAATTATAAAAAATACAGCTGAAGGTAGTAGTACGTTGTGACTAAAATAGTCTGTTCTTGATATTTTAAAGTAAAGCATTGCAAGTAAAGGCACATCGAGTGCTAGACTTAGTATTACCCAAGTATTAATTTCTTCTAAAAACTTAGTTTTATACA
>JAGQNX010000138.1 GCA_020427865.1 candidate division WWE3 bacterium | reverse complement strand
ATTAATTTAAAACTTGTAGCTAAGTTTTCTTGTAAAAAGATAACTTCCGCAGGATTTTTAATACCATTAACTAAATACAACTTGCTGCTACTAGCATTAATAACTGCAAGAGCTTTCTTTGCTAAATAAGAGGCACCATGTGTTTGGCGTAAAGTGTCACCTAGATCCTGTAATGATTCCCAATCACTATGTAAGCCTTTAAGTAGAGCTTCGCGTTCAAGGATTTCGGCGATATTTATTCTAAAAAAACCCATATGTTCAAGTGCGGTTGCAAACTCATTTTTACCTGATCCAATTGGAGCAGTTAGTCCTATAACTATCATATTTTATATTTGCTCAGAATCTTTAAAAGGCATATAGGTTCTTAAAAGCTTTCCAAGAGCCACAGAACACAATATGATAATCAATCCAAATAAAATAAATTCAGGTTGTAATTTAAAATTGCGTATATCGTGTATATTTTGAATACTAGCACCAAAGCTTACATAGGCTATTACACTAGGAATAGATCCCAAGGCAGTGCCAAGCACAAACTTTTTTAAATCAACTTTTAAAGCACCTGCAACATAACTAACAAGGTCAAACGGAAAAAATAGTAAACGTGAAATAAGTATTGCCTGAAATGAATGTGCACGCAGGTACCTTACCAATTTAGTAGCAAAACTAGATTTAATGTTTTCTTTTGAAAACACAAAAAGCCCAAGATAATAACCTACTATCGCAGTTATAACACTAGAAAACTGAGTTAAAACAAACCCTAACCCAAGACCATATACCATACCTGCGATTATAGACAGAGCCGCAGCCGAAAAAGATACAATTGCACCTAAACTATATATAAGTATGTATAACAACATCCCGTAACGGGTACTAAAAAGATCATGAAGCACATTAGCCAGTTTAAAAGGATTAAAATGATACCTGTGTAGAAACCCTAAAATTAAAAGCGAAGTAAATAGCCAAACTATTCCTGTTATTAATCTAATCTTATGTTCGTCAAGAAGTTTACGAACAAAAGAATGTAACGTATGGTACATAAACAATGATTATTGTAGCAAATTAGCTAAACTTGAACATGCTACAACATTATAAGAAAGAATGCACTATTTATTCTTTTTTATCTTAGCCACAAAAAAAGGCTGCATATAATCGGTAGGAAGCACTCTCAAAGCTTTGGTTAGTGTTGGGTTAAAAATACAATTGTCCCAAAACTCCAAACCGTTTGTTATATTTGGAATAAACTTTTTAAACGGAGTATAAATATCTTCTAAATAAGTATCGGGATGATTAGTTAAAAATTCAGATACTACGTATTCGTTTTCTTCGGGAGCAAGTGTACAAGTAGAATAAACTATAGTGCCTCCGGCATTTAAAAGTTTATACATATCTTCTAATATGTTCTTTTGAAGCACTGCAAGGCTCTTTATTTTGTTTAGATTCCAATACAAAAGGGGTGTAGGACTAGAAAAAGATATGATTCCCTCGCCACTACAAGGAGCGTCCAGTAAAATTTTATCAAAGGTTTGTACTGTGTGTTTTGAAATATGCTGTGCAGCTAAAGAAAAACTATGAACAAGATTTACTCCATATACAGCAGCCTGCTTTTTTAATATGGAAAGTCTAAACTTATCGTTATCATTTACATATATAAACGCTTCATTTTTGGTTAAGTCTGCAATATGAAATGTTTTACCCCCAGGGGCAGCACACGCGTCTAAAATTACTTCTTCAGGTTTTGGATTAAGTGCAAGCACCGGAAGCAAACTAGAGGCATTTTGGACGTAATAATACCCATTTCTAAACTCTTCTATACCCGTGATAAGGTTTTTATTAGATTTAATGACATAAGTATCAGGGCACCAATCCAAAGGTACTAGATTTCCTAGTGAATTTAACTTTGTTGCCAAATTAACTTTTTTACCACTGTTGAGTTTTAAGTTATTCAAACGCACCGAAGAATAACGATCAGTAAATAGTTCTGGAATCTGATTTGGGTCTACTTTTAATATTTGGCTAACACGAGAAGTAAAAAGTTCTAATGAAGAGGACATTTTTGCATAATAGTAAGATATAAGTTTTTACGCAAGCGAGTTTTAATGAGTAAAGTTTTTTGATATAAAGTTAGAGTGTATAAAGAAACAATTCCCTTATGGGAAGAAGTAGAAACAGACAAATATCAAATAGATGCTAAAGCACGTGTTGCGCAAGTGGAACTTGATTATGCAGATGTATACCGTGCACAAGATGTTATACGCGTAAAGGTGCACCCACAGCTTAATCAAAAACTAATAAGAAGTTTAATAGTAGGAGATAAAGTTTATTTAGACAAAGAAAACTTTATAGTTGGCAGACAAGTACGACAAAACAAAATAACACGTATGCGAGGTGATGAGACCCGCAAAGGAAAATTAGGAAAACAAGAACATCTTTTTGCGGTTAACGTAGACTATGCACTCATTGTAGCTACAGTAGACCAACCTAAATTTCATGCGGGTTTAACAGAACGATACTTAGCTACAGCATATTATAATGACGTTACACCTATAATTATAATAAATAAATGCGATATCGCAGATTTAGATGCAAGCATAATCACCTATTACAGCAATGCGCTGGGCATTAAAGTAATTTATACATCTACAATTACAAAACAAGGAGTAGTAGAACTTAAAAATGAAATCAAAAACAATGTTTGCGTATTTTTAGGAAACAGCGGTGTTGGAAAATCGTCATTAATAAATGCACTTAAAGATGTAGAAGAACTAAAAACAGGTGATGTAAATAAAAAAACAGGTGAAGGAAGACATACAACAACACGCTCAAGTATGTATAAGTTATTTGACGATACCTATGTAATAGATACTCCTGGTATTAGAAATTTAGATATTTCTAATATCGACAATAAGGATTTAGCATTTTGCTATCCAGATTTTGAAAAATATATTGGAGAATGTAAATTTATAGACTGTACTCATACAAACGAAATTGACTGTGCAATCAAAGATGCGGTATCTAAAGGATTTATACATGAAGAAAGATATGCATCTTATCTAGGGGTATATCAAAG
>JAGQNX010000137.1 GCA_020427865.1 candidate division WWE3 bacterium | reverse complement strand
ATCTAGTTGGGAATACGGAAAAAAGTTTATAGACGCAGGATATTATTTATCTTTTGCAGGTTTAATTACATATAGAGCCAGACGCGAGCTTTTAGAAACTGTGGTAAACGTACCGGCAAATAGGTATGTAATAGAAACAGATTCTCCGTATCTACCGCCGGAGGGGCATAGAGGTGAAACTAATTACCCAATGTATGTTAAAATTATCGCGGAAAAGGTTGCAGAAACAAGAAATATTAGCTTTGAACAAGTGTGCGAAGAGAGCTACAATAATACTGTAACTTTATTTAAATTATGATTACAAGCATAGTCGATAAACACGACAGTAAATTTCAAAGACTTTTCGAGATAATGCCCGGACTTTTAACATGGACATTTATGTTATCTCCTATATGGTTAGGATTACTTTACCCAGAAGCTGCAGTATATTTATTAATATTTTTGGCTATATACTGGGTTTATTTAAGTGCAAAGTTTACACTTGGTCTCTTTTTGGGATACAAAAAATACACAAATGAAATTGCAATTGATTGGTTAAAAGCTTGTAAAGAGTTGGATTTTTCTACACTTCCAGATAAGCCAACGCTCCCAGATTCTTTAGACGATACTCATCATTTGTTATTAATTCCAGCAGTTAACGAATCTAAAGAGATTCTCAAAGGTCCAATAGACGCATTTTTAAGCCAAACGTACCCACTAGAGCGAATAATTTTATGTTATTCGGTAGAAGAAAAATATTACGACATGGTAAAAGAAAACATATTGGATCTTCTGGGAGACAATATTAAAAGATTTGAAAAAGTCTTAATAGAAAAACACCCCGCAGGAATACCAGGTGAAGCCATTGGGTCCGGTGCAGGAAACAGAACTTGGGGAGCTAAAAAAGCAAAAGAATATTTAGAAGCAAATAATAAACCCATTAAAAATTATATACTTACACATTTTGATGCTGACCATGTACCACATGAACAATTCTTATCAAGACTTGCACATTTATATTTAAAAACAGACCGTAGAAACAATCATTTTTATGCAACTAGTGTGCATTTGTTTAACAATAATCACTGGGAAGTTCCTGCTATGATGCGTTTTGAAGCAAACTTTGTAACAATGGGAACTCTAGCCAATAGAAGTATACCTTGGGGAATAGAGCCATTAACTAAAGACACGTTTGCATCATACTCATCTTCATTCCAAACTTTAATCGATGCTGATTATTTTGATGTAAGTGTAGGAGTAGACGACTCTGTATTTTTTTGGAGAGCCTTTTTTGTAAGGGATGGTGACTTCAAAGGAGCATCCCATTATATTCCATATTCGGCGGATGCTGTTTTAGGTACAAGTTACTGGAACTCTTATGTAAGCTTGTATAAACAACTACTACGCTGGGGTTGGGGAGTAGTGGTAGTCCCTATAGCTTTTAAAGGCTTTCTTACAAATAAAAAAGTGCCATTAACAACTAAATTAATTTGGACAATAAAACACCTTAAAATGAGAGTAATCATGGTTAATATTTCTTTTTTGATTACATTTGGGTTTGGTATTTTAACTTTAGCAAATCCAAATGTACGATTAACCACGTTTAACTACAGCTTACCTGACATAATAAGTATAATTTTATCTTTTGCCTTGGTATTTATTATCCCAGGAACAATTATTAGACAAAAAATAACTACACCAATGCCTAAAGATTGGCCAGTTTATAAAAAACTTTTTGCAATGCTCGAAGGACCTTTAGCAATAATAAACCTATTAACCTACTCTTTTGTACCATTTATAGAGGCTCAAACAAGAATGCTTTTAGGTAAAAAGATGAAGGACCTTTACCACACTCCAAAAGTAAGAGCTAACAGCTAAAATGTTTAAACTAAATCGAAATACACTAAACTATAGAATGCCTGAGTACTTTCTAGAAACGTTATTAGCTAGTGGAATAATGATAGCTTTTCAATTTTTAGAACTATACCTAAAGTACTGGGCAATGGCTGCTGAAATACCATTATGGTATTCGCTAAATTGGGGAGAAGCACAACTGGCACCTAAACACTATATATACGTTATACCCATAATCTCAATCTTATTATTATCCAGCGGTCTTGCATTTGCTATACATGCCCAAAGAGCCTATATGAGATATGGCAGTAACCTGATTTTGGCATCTATTAGCTTATACAACTATATATTAACCATATCTCTTTTTAGAATAATTAGAATAACATCGTTACCTACAACTCCATTATTTAGCCAAGAATTCAAAATACTTGGAGCTCCGTTTATTGCAAGCTTGGTTGCAGTTTATATAGTAGCACCAAGATTTATAGAGTTACTAAAGGAAAAAGAAATAGTAACAGATCCAAGTATACATAAACACCCAAGCATGTTACTTAAAGGCCCTTCAGCACGAGGAGGTGGTCTTTTAGTTACATGTGTAATATCAATTCTTGCAGTGTATTTTGTACCTTTAAACCGTATATTTATTTCTATAATCTCCTCGGCATTGTTGTTGGCATTGTTAGGGTTTTTTGATGATGTTCAAAATACAATTACTACAAAGTTAAATTTTTTAGAAAATCCTAATGTAAGACTAGGTATACAAGCTTTAATAATTTCACTTGTTTTATTTGCAGGTGTAACTATTGATTTTGTAAATAATCCCTTTGATGGAACACTTTTTTTGCAAGAGTATTCACTAAACATAGCAGGAACCAATATAACACCATTGCCAGTAATAATTACACTATTTTGGTTGTTATGGATGATTAATTTACTGTCATGGTCAAATGGAATAGACGGGCAGTATGCAGGAATAATAGGAATCGCAAGTCTTGTAATCTCAATAATTGCATTAAGAGATATTCAAACAGACCCAAATCAAATAAATGTAGCAATAATGGGAATGCTAATAGCAGGAGCAAGCTTTGGTCTAATAAAATACACTTGGCATCCTTCTAAAATAATGTGGGGATTTGGGGCAACTTCTGCAGCCTTTTTACTTGCAGCAATATCCATACTAACTAGAGCAAAGATTACAGTCACAATAATTGCATTAGCAGTACCATTTTTAGACGCGTTAATTACGGTAGGACGAAGATTATTAGAAGGAAAAAACCCATTAAAGGGAGATCGTGGACACTTACAACATTTATTATTAGACCGCGGATGGAAAATGCAATCTATTGCTTTGTTTTATTGGGCAACTACAGCACTACTTGGTGGCCTAGCAATATTTTCGGCAGATAGACAAATTCCAATACTAATTTTTACTGTTTTTGGGGTTATCGCTACAGCAATTATAGTATTGAACGCCAAATCAAGAAAACAGAAACAGCAACAACTACAAGTTGAGTAAAAATACCCCAAGGTAGGGGCGCCTGAGTTTGAGCTTTGCTCTGTATATTTTTAATCCACATACAAAACTTGGGAGGATTGTCTGTATAAATATAAGGTCCTGTTAGGGCGTCGGGTAAAACAGAGGCCAGACCGCATAAAAAAATGTTTAAAGCCAAATAAGAATCACCTAAACCCCATAAAGCATAATAAGTAAATGTAAGGGCAATAAATATCCCTATAGACATATCAGCCATTACAGCTAAAGGCCTCCAACCAACACGACGCTCTCCATTTTTTGTATTAGAAAAAAAATCCCAATGAGGTAACTTATCCCCAGCAAAATGCAAGGCAAATGATAATGGGGCAGCAATTAAAGGATTAGAAATAGCTGTAGCAACTGCTACACCTACAATTGTATGAGGTGTTAATAACATAAGTCCACTATAATCATAAATTAACTAGGTAGCAATAGGGTGGGATTGAGTATAAGCACTAAATATTGATTTACCGTATAAATCCCGTTATCATCAACATACAATGATTGGTTTTGTGTATCATGTTGCCAGAACGGCACGTCCAAGACAATGGCTTAAAAACCTCGCGCTTCTAGCAGCTCCTGTGTTTGCGGGAGTGTTATTTGAACAGGGCATAGCTTTACAAATGACAAAGGCATTTATTTGTTTTTGTGCTATTGCGTCCGCAGGATATTATATAAACGATATCGTAGATGCACCTAAAGACAGACTTCATCCCGTAAAAAAGAATAGGGCAATTGCATCTGGAAAAATTTCTACTAAATTAGCATGGATTATTGCTTGGGTAACAGCATTATTTGCAATTTTATTTGGTTATGTGTTTGTTGGCCGATTCTTTTCGTTTATGGTTATTGCATATTTGGTATTGCAGCTTATTTACTCTTTTTATATTAGAAATGTAATCATATTAGATGCGTTAACGGTGGCAACATTATTTATATTTAGGGTGATTTCAGGAGCCTTGGCAGTCGAAGTATCCGTATCCTCGTGGCTTATACTTGCAACAATAGGACTCTCATTATTATTGGCTTTTGGTAAAAGGCGTTCCGAAAAAACACTTCTTATGCAACATC
>JAGQNX010000136.1 GCA_020427865.1 candidate division WWE3 bacterium | reverse complement strand
AAAGTGATACGGGTTGTTACATTTTTAAGATAACGTTCAGTTTCTTTACCAGGTCTAATTCCAGGTATGAAACCACCACGCTTTTTTAGATCATCTGCTATTTTGGATGGATCAAATTGAAACGTTGTATAAAAGTAAGTAAAAGCAAAAACCAACATAAAATAAAATATATTGTAAACCACAGCTTGTGGCGAAAAATATGTTACGAGAAAATTACCAATAGTATTTAAAAACCCATAAGGCAGTGCCAACAATGGAGGACCCACAATAGAAGGTACTAAAACAACAGATACAGCAAATATAATAGGTATTACACCGGCTTGGTTAACCTTTAAAGGCAAATAGCTAGAGCTATAAGCACCAGATCTTCCTGTACGACCATATTCAACAGGTATTTTACGAATACCTTCATTTACGTAAACTATACCTAATACTACTAATAAGGATAAAACTACAAATAGTATTAAATCAGCTAAATCCGATGCCTGAAGTGTTGAAATAAATTGATAAACTGAAGCAGGTAATCTAGAAACAATACCTGCAAATATCAGCAAAGACACACCGTTTCCAATACCCTGTTCGGTTACAAGATCACCAATCCAAACCAACAATAATGACCCACCTACAAAAGAAAATACCAACACAAGAAGTGACAGAGGGTCTAGATTAGAAACTACACCTTGGCTCTTGAGCAAAAAATACATACCATATGATTGTATAATTGCTAAGGGAACAGTTAGTAACTTGGTATATTGGTTAATTTTAGCTCTTCCACTTTCACCCTCTTTACTTAACTCTTCAAGCTGAGGAATAACTGCCGTAAATAATTGCAATATAATAGAAGCATTTATATAGGGAGTAAGCCCTAAGGTAATAATGGAAAAGTTTTGAAATCCACCACCACTGAAAATATTAAATATGCTAAATAAAGAGCTGGAAGCTAAGTAAGAACGTAAAGAGGCTAAATCCACACCAGGTACAGGAACATGTGCTAGTAGTCTAAATACTAGCAATATAAATATTGTGAACAAAATTTTATTTCGTATTTCGGGTACTTTTAAAATACCAGGCATAATAGAGGCCTTACTTTATAGAACAACCAGGCAAACTCTCAATTTTTTCTTTTGCTGTTTTGGAATAGGCAAATCCCTCAAAAGAAAGTTTTTTCAATAGTGCACCAGAGTTAAGAATTTTAACACCATGTCTTGGAAGCTTTTTAAGTCTTTTAGATTTAACTAAATCTAAAGGAGTAACTGTAATACCATCATCAAAAGAATTAAAATCGGAAAATGAAACAGCAACTATATCTTTTTTAGTTGGATTATTAAATCCACCAAAAGTAGGAAGCTTTCTATATGTAGGAAGCTGACCACCTTCGAACCCAACAGGAATTGAATTACCTGAACGAGATTTTTGACCTTTCATCCCAAAACCTACAGTGTGCCCACCTTTTCCACTACCAATACCACGTCCTAAACGTATTTTTTTAGACTTAGTGCCTTTTAATTTAGTTAAATTACTTAGATTCATTAGACCCTTTTTGTTCAACAACTACTATTGGTTTTAACTTAGAAAGTGCATCTAGTGAACAAATCACATTACATACCTTATTGTTAGAACCATGCATCTTAGAAGATATATCAGTAATACCTGCAAGCTCTACGACATGTCTAACAACACCACCTGCAATAATACCAGAACCAACAGGTGCAGGTTTAAGCATGACTTTAGCACTATTATACTTAGCATTAATTTCATGAGGAATAGTACTACCTGCTAAATTAATATTTATAGTGTTGGCTTTAGCAGCTTTAATACCCTTTTGAATAGCAGAAGGCACATCTACCGCTTTACCCATTCCATAACCTACAGTACCCTTTTTATTACCCACTACAACTAAAGCAGTAAACTTAATACTATTACCACCGTTAGTTTTTTTAGAAACACGTTTTATTTGTAATACGCGTTCTTCATATTCAGATTGTTTTAAGTATCCAGTATTTGACATATTTTAAAAAATTAATCCTCCAGAGCGTGCACCATCAGCAAGACTCTTAACTCTACCATGATATTTATAGGAGCCTCGGTCAAATATAACACGTTTGATATTTTTCTTTAAAGCTTCTTGCGCTAACAATTCACCCAGTTTATATGCAGCATCAGCTTTAGGAACACTTTCGTGAACAGTTTTAACCTTAGAATCTACAGATACAAGTGTTTTATGTGCCATATCATCTACTAATTGTGCATAAGTGTATTTATTGGATCTAAAAACAGTAAGCCTAGGTTTATAACTTGTGCCTACAATACTTTTTCTGTTTCTTAATCTACGTTGTTCTAATAATGATTTTTGTTTTATTTTTGGCATATTATACCTTTCCAGCTTTTCCGGCTTTTCTACGTACTACTTCATCTACATAGCGTATACCCTTGCCTTTGTAAGGCTCAGGTTTTCTAATTTTTCTAATGAGAGCAGCTGTTAAACCTACAGTTTGCTTATCAATACCTGCTATGATTATCTTTTTTTCATCTGGAACAGCAATTGAAGTTCCTTCCAATGCATTAAATTCTACAGGATGTGAATATCCTACTGTTAAACTTACACCGTTGGTACTTTGTTTAGCACGATATCCTACACCCACAAGTTCCAGTGTTTTTTCAAAGCCAGATGTAACACCAATAACCATATTGTTAATGATAGCGCGAGTCATTCCCCAAAAAGCAGTAGAGCCTTTTGTAGTCTTGATTAAAGAAGTTACTATTTTGTTATCTAGGACCTACACTTTTATTT
>JAGQNX010000135.1 GCA_020427865.1 candidate division WWE3 bacterium | reverse complement strand
ATAACAAAAGTATTGGGCAAGTGATTAGAGAAGCTATAGAACACACGTATAACATAAGTAAACCCCTAAAACGAAAAGACATTGTCTTAAATACTAAAGCACTAACAAAAGGTATAAATCTTACTAACAAGGAAATTACAGAATTTAAAGAGTATGGCAGAAAATAAAAGTTTTGTTGTAGTTGATTGTTCTGCAATAATTAACTACTTATTTCCAGACGAAAATATAAATAAAAGTTTACAAGAGTCCTTTAACAGCTTCTTAGAAAATAAAATAGATTTTGTGGCACCAAGTTTACTAAAAATAGAGGTAGGAAACACTCTTAGAACGGCAATTTTAAGGCAAAGACTTAGTAAAGAGGATAGCCAGCAGATATTTAAAACATTTTTAAATTGGGATATAAAGTACAAAACTCCAGATAATCTGGAAGTGTTTATACTAGCAATCACATACAATATTAGCGTCTACGATGCACAATACTTGTACCTAGCTATAAATGAACACTATCCACTTTTAACACTAGATAAAAACTTATTAAGAGCATACACAACCTACTTAAAAACTCATAGGTAATCTAAAAGATAAAGAAAACAACGAAACAAAAACATTGCCCAACAGTATGGCAGCATGGCATTATAAAGACATGGGTAAAGTTAAAACTACCATAAGACTAGACTCTGAGCTAAAAAAGATTGCAGAGCATAGAGCAATAGACGAGGGGACATCATTACAGTTTGTAGTAAATGTTGCTCTAGAGCGTTATTTAAAGGGCGGATTCTCTCAAACACCACAACAAACATCTGCACCAAAGAATGTTGATGGCAACGTGGCAAAACTAGATTTAGAAAATAGCGACGAAAAAAATAACGACTCGCAAGTGTCCTCTGGTGAAACAGAAAAGTCTGTGGAAGAATTTTTTAATAATCACTCTAAAAACTTAGGTACAGAACTTAAAGACTTTAGCACAGATACAATCTACGATTAATTTAGGCTAAAATTTAAAACTTTTATACTAAGCATGTTACTTTTGACTCTATTAACACAAAGTAAAAACTCATAGTTTATTTAATAAAAGATTTGTGATATCCTTGGACGGATTCTTGCTAGGTATATAAGTAAATATTTGCCCCACAACACAAAAAACAATGTTAACAACATCAGAAATATTAATAGACACAAGCATAATAGTGCATTCACTCAACAAAGATAGCTTTAGACATTCTAAAGCAGTAACCTATTTGTCTAGATTAGCAGGTCAACCAAAGGCAGTAACACACCAAAATATAATGGAAGCATATAGAGTGTTAACTCACCCAAAGCATCCTAACCCTATGACCAAACAACAAGCATTAGACGCTCTAAAATACTACGTAGATAACTGCAGAGTAATCTCCCCTACAGAAGATACCTTTAAAAGTTTAAACACAGTTATGGCCTCTTCTAGCGTGGTTGGAAACAAAATAATGAATGCATACTTAGTAGCAACTATAAAAGCTAACTCCATTACAAAAATTGCTACATTTAATAAACGTGACTGGGAAGATTTTGTTGGTATAGAAATAATAGATTTAGAGACACAGGCTTAAATAACCTACTTGTCTATTACATCACAAAAAGCCATTTTGCCAGCAGGCCCAAATATTATTTTAGATACAGTTACGTTAAGTGTTTTACCTACTAAATCACTCGTATTCTCTACTACAACCATAGTGCCGTCTTTTAAATAACCTATACCTTGTTTTTTAGATCTACCTTTTTCTATAATTTTTATTTTAAAACTATCTCCGGGAACATAAGGAAACTTAACAGCATCTAAAAGTTCATTAATATTTAACACATCTATACTACTTACCTTGGCTACCTTATTTAAGTTAAAGTCTAACGTCATAATTTGACCTGTATATTTTTTGGCAAGTTGAACAAGGGCTTTATCTACTCCTTCGGGAGCACTATTGACATAGTTTCTATAACCAGAGTAATCTGGCAAATCCTGAGTTGGTTTATTAGAAGCAGACATAAACCTTTTACTAAAACGATTTCCCACATCCCTAGCACTGCTTAGTATCAGATTGTCAGAAGTAACTTCTGTCGTAGTTAACTGTGCCACTTGCGTACTAGGTAAAGAATTACCCTTTGGTGCATATAAAATCACACTACCTTGCTTTTTTAGCTTAGATAAAACATCTAAGCCTCTACGCCCCTTCTCTCTTTTTATCGAGTCCTTACTATCTGACAAAATATGCATTTCGTCCACTACAAAGATTGGAACTACTAGTGTTCTAGAAATAAAGTTGGTGGGAACAATATCTAAAATGCGACCATCTATTAATACAGAAGTATCAATAAATATAGCGTCTTTGAATCTAGAAGTTTTTACAGGTTTTATTTGTTGGCGCTGCCTTCTTGCCACCTGCATTCTTTGGGTTTGTTCTTCCCAAAACTTCCAAACTATCTCAGAAATAGTTGCTTCTAAAAAATGCTCTACCCACATACGAAAACTTTCGAAAATTCTAGGCAAAGTGCTGTAACCAAAAGCAAAACTAGCAAAAGATATTAATACCTCTGCTAAAAAGGTAAAGCCAAATAAGGGATTTTCTCTAAAATATATAGTATTAGAAAAGTTGAAACCAAGGATAAAAAATACACAACCAAGTATAAGCCGTGTGTAGAGCTTTATTCGTTTTTGTTGATTATTACTACCATTCAAAACAAGCTTCGCCTACTTTGGTAGAGCAGAATTTAAAGCAGAGCGCAAAGTTTTATTACTACTAGAAATTATAACATCAAAGCCTAGCTTGTTTGCTTCTTTTTTTCTACGATCTTCGTGAGTTACCTTACGTATTTCACCAGACAACCCTACCTCACCAAATACTGCTACATTTGGTGAAACAGCTACATTTTTTAAAGAAGATGCTATTGCAATACAAACTGCTAAATCAGCTGCATATTCAGAAACTTTATAACCGCCAGCTATATTTACAAAAACATCATGATTAGAAAGATTAAGATTACACCGCTTTTCTATTATTGCAATCAAAACATTTAACCTATTTGCATTAAAACCACTAGCGGTTCTACGAGGGTAACCAAAAGTAGTTTGTGTAACCAAAGCCTGCACTTCAAATAAAATTGGACGCATTCCTTCCATTATCACGGTAATACAAGATCCCGATGCACTATCTAAACGAGTGGACAAAAATATTTCAGAAGGATTAGTCACCTCTTTAAGCCCAATACCATGCATTTCAAAAACACCTATCTCTGAAACGGACCCAAATCGATTTTTAGTGGTCTTAAGCATTCTATACATATGTTGGGAGTCACCTTCTAAATATAAAATCGTATCTACTAAATGCTCTAACACCTTAGGACCAGCTAAAGTACCGTCTTTAGTTACATGGCCTACTAATATCATAGGTATGTTAAGTTTTTTAGCTACAGAAGATAACTGATGTGCAGTTTCCTTAACCTGCCCTACTGTACCTGGGGCACCTGTTAGTAAATTAGATGTTAGTGTTTGAACAGAATCAACAATGATTAAACCCAAACCACTACTACTTTCTATAGTAGAACATATATCTTCGGATACAGTTTCCGATAATACAAATAAGTTATCTGCGTTGTATTCCATTCTTGATGCTCTAATTTTTACTTGAGAAGGACTTTCTTCACCACATACATATAGCACTTTAGAATTTGTCATACTTTTTGCTATCTGGGTAAGTATAGTACTTTTACCTATACCAGGTTCTCCTGCAAGGAGTATTACCTGCCCGGGAACGAACCCACCACCTAAAACACGATCAAATTCGACTATATTTGTTGATATACGAGCATATTCTGACAATTTAACACTAGATAGAGGTGTAATAGTGTGTACAATTCCAGTACTCCTTCGTGCGTTTGAAGCTACTGTAGGTGCAGATACGGATTCTTCTAAGGTGTTCCACTGATTACATTCAGGGCATTGTCCTTGCCAGTTTATACTGATATAACCACAAGAACTGCAAATGTATTTTGATTTAGATTGCTTGGGCATCTTTAATAACTTTTATTTTGACTTTATTATTAGTGTTCAATAATTGTATACGGATTGGCCGTTCTTCCTTATTTAAGAGCACATTAGCTATTTGATCTAAAATCTTAGTATCTAAAAAGCGCCTAATTTCACGTGCACCATACTCTTTAGAATAAGCAAGATGCGCACAGCTGGATACAAAAGTACTATCATAAGTTAATATAACCTCTTGATCACGCAGTTTATTACGTAATTCATTTAGCATTTTACCTAATATTTGTTCTTGGGATTTTGTAGAAAGCTGCTTAAATACAATTACATTGTCTAAACGGTTAATAAGTTCAGGCTTTAGTATCTTTTTTAAATTGTCTTGTAAACGAGTGCTAATAGTATCATCGGAAGGTCTACCTTCTTTAAAACCAATATTTTTATTATGTAATATAGATGTACCCAGATTGCTGGTTAATATTACTAGGGAGTCCTTAAAGTTAGATATATTTCCCTGGCCATCTTTTAGCTCACCTTCTTCTAGTATTTGTAAAAGTATATTTAAAACATCGGGATGAGCTTTTTCAATTTCGTCAAATAATACTACACTGTTAGGGTGTTCTTCTATTTTACGGGTAAGTTCACCACCCTCTCCAAAGCCTACATAACCGGGAGGAGCTCCTACAAGACGTGCTACGTTATGTTTTTCGGAAAAGTCACTCATATCTAACCTAATAAGGTTAAACTTAGGTTCGAGTTCTTTAGCTAAAACTTTAGC